>JADGHI010000020.1 GCA_019689515.1 Acetobacteraceae bacterium
GCCGGCCCGGACCCGGGCCGCGGGGGCGCCTGGTACGGGGGGGGGGGGGGGCGGGCGCCCTGGCTCGGACCCGGCCAGGGCGGGCCGCCGCGTCAGGCCGCCAGCACGGCCGCGCCCTTGGCTCCGGCCAGGGGGTTCTTCTCCGCCGGCAGGTCGTGCAGGTGGCAGGCGGCCCAGTGCCCGGCCTCGGTCTGGCGGAGCGGCGGCTCCTCCACCCGGCAACGGTCGAAGGCGTAGGGGCAGCGGGTGTGGAAGCGGCAGCCCTTGGGTGGGTTGATCGGACTCGGCACGTCGCCCTTGAGGATGATCCGCTCCCGCTGCGCCCCCGGCATCGGCACCGGCACGGCGGAGAGCAGCGCCTCCGTATAGGGGTGCTTCGGCGCGCCGAAGAGCTGGCGCTTCGGCGCCACCTCGACGATCTTGCCGAGGTACATCACGGCCACGCGATGGGTCATGTGCTCCACGATCGCGAGGTCGTGGCTGATGAACAGCATGGCGAGGCCGAGTTCCTGCTGGAGATCCTGCAGCAGGTTGACGATCTGTGCCTTGACCGAGACGTCGAGCGCGCTCACCGCCTCGTCGCAGATGATCAGCTCCGGCTCGGCGGCGAGCGCCCGGGCGATGCCGATCCGCTGCCGCTGCCCGCCGGAGAATTCGTGCGGCCAGCGGTTCACGGCGTCGCGCGGCAGCCGCACCTTGTCCATCAGCGAGGCGATCCGCTCGTCGAGCTCGGCGCGCGACCGCGCGAGGCCGAAGTTGCGGATCGGCTCGGCAAGGATGTCGCGCACCCGCATGCGCGGGTTGAGCGACGAGAACGGGTCCTGGAACACCACCTGCACGCGCCGGCGCATCGGCCGCAGCGCGCTGGGGGAGAGGCTGTCGAGGCGCTGCCCGTCGAGGACCACCTGACCGTCGGTGATGTCGAACAGCTTGAGGATCGCCTTGCCGACGGTGGACTTCCCGCAGCCCGACTCGCCCACGAGGGAGAGCGTCTCGCCCCTGTTGATGTGGAAGGAGACGCCGTCCACCGCATAGACATAGCCGACGACGCCGCCGAGGAGGCCACCGCGGATCGGGAAGTGCTTCTTGAGGTCGTTGACCTCGAGAAGCGGGCGGGACGTGGCCGAGGACGGGGACATGGGCGCGTTCATGCGGCGAGCGCCCCCTCGCGCGGCGCGTAGTGGCAGGCAGCGGCGTGGCCCGGCGCCTTCTGCTCCAGCGCCGGAGCCACCTTGCGGCAGAGATCGGTCGCGTAGGCGCAGCGCGAGGCGAAGACGCAGCCCTCGATGCGCTGCCTGAGGCTCGGCACCAGGCCAGGGATCTCCTGCAGCCGCGTCTCGGTCCCGGTGAGCGAGGAGCCGAGCTTCGGCACCGAGCCGAGCAGCCCCTGGGTGTAGGGATGGCGCGGGGTGCGGAACAGCGACCCCACGGGGGCCTCCTCCACCTTCCGGCCGGCGTACATCACCACCACGCGCTCCGCGACCTCCGCCACCACACCGAGGTCATGGGTGATCAGCACGATGGCGGCGCCGACCCGGCGCTTGAGATCGCGCATCAGGTCGAGGATCTGCGCCTGGATCGTGACGTCGAGCGCGGTGGTCGGCTCGTCCGCGATCAGCAGCTTCGGGTTGCAGGCAAGCGCGATCGCGATCATCACCCGCTGCCGCATCCCGCCCGAGAGCTGGTGCGGATACTCGCGCACCCGCCGCGCCGGCTCGGGGATGCCCACGAGCTGCAGCATCTCGACCGCCCGCGCCTCCGCCGCCTTGCGGTCGAGGCCCTGGTGCAGCCTGAGCGTCTCGCCGATCTGCCGGCCTACGGTGAGCACCGGGTTCAGCGAGGTCATCGGCTCCTGAAAGATCATGCTGATCTCGTTGCCGCGGATGCCGCGCATCTCGCGCTCCGAGAGCTTCAGCAGGTCGCGCCCCTGGAAGCGGATGCTGCCGGCGATCTTGCCCGGCGGCTCCGGGATCAGCCGCAGCACGCTCATCGCCGTGACCGACTTGCCGCAGCCGGACTCGCCCACAACCGCCAGCGTCTCGCCGGCCTCGACCTGGAAGGAGACACCGTCCACCGCGCGGACGATCCCGCCTGGCGTGCGGAAATGCGTCTGGAGATTTTCGATCTCGAGCAGGGCCATCAGATGCGCTTCGCCATGCGCGGGTCAAGCGCGTCGCGCAGCCCGTCGCCGAGGAGGTTGACCGCAAGGACCGTGATCGAGAGGAACACGGCCGGGAAGAAGACGATGTAGGGCTTCACCTGCCAGAGCGCCCGCCCCTCCGCCATGATGTTCCCCCAGGAGGGGATAATCGGCGGCGTGCCGGCGCCGATGAAGGAGAGGATCGCCTCGATGATCATCGCCGAGGCGCAGATGTAGGTCGCCTGCACGGTGATCGGCGCGATCGTGTTGGGCAGGATGTGGCGCCAGATGATCACCGGCGTGCGCGTGCCCGAGGCGACCGCCGCCTCCACATAGGGCTGCTCGCGCAGGCTGAGCACCACGCCGCGCACGAGGCGCGAGACGCGCGGGATCTCCGCGATGGTGATGGAGATAATGACGTTGCGCACGGACCCCCGCGTCAGCGCCATCAGCGCGATGGCCAGCAGGATCGGCGGGATCGACATCATCCCGTCCATGACCCGCATGATGATCCCATCGGCCCAGCGGACGAAGCCGGAAACCAGGCCGATCGCGAGGCCGATCACCGAGGAGAGGATCGCCACCGCAAAGCCGACGATCAGCGACACGCGCGCCCCGAAGATCACGCGGGAATAGACGTCGCGCCCGAGCATGTCGGTGCCGAACCAGTACTGCGCCGAGGGCTCCCGCGTCCGCCGTGCCGGGGCAAGCGCCGTCGGGTCCACGGTCCAGAGGTAGTCCGCGAAGACGGCGATGAACACCATGAGCAGCAGGAGGGCGCCGCCGACGGCGATGGTCGGGTGCCGCCAGAGGAAGCCGGTGACGCCACGCCGCGCCTTCACGGGCGGCATGATGTCGGGCATCGGCGCCGCCGCCGCAACGTCGTGCGGCGGTACCGGGGCGGCGGGGGTGAGGACGGTCGCGGAGGCCATCAGTACCGGATCCTCGGGTCAAACAGGGTGTAGACGAGGTCTATGGCCAGGTTGACCAGCACATAGACGAAGCTGAACAGCAGCACGACGCCCTGGATGACCGGGTAGTCGCGCCTGAGGATCGCATCCACCGTCAGCCGCCCGAGTCCGGGGATGGCGAAGACGCTCTCCGTCACCACCGCGCCGCCGATGAGCAGCGCGATGCCGATGCCGATCACGGTGACGATCGGCACGGCGGCGTTCTTCAGCGCGTGCAGGAAGAGGATACCGGTCTGGCCCACTCCCTTGGCACGCGCGGTGCGGATGTAGTCCTGCTGCAGCACCTCGAGCATCGTCGCGCGGGTGATGCGCGCGATCAGGGCGATGTATACGCCCCCCAGCGCGATGGCGGGCAGCACCAGGTTCTCGATCCAGGGCAGGAAGCCCTCCTGGAAGGAGGTGTAGCCCTGCACCGGGAACCAATCGAGCTCGAGCGCGAAGACGTAGGCGAGCAGGTAGGCCACCACGAAGACGGGGACGGAGAAGCCAAGCACCGCGAAGGCCATCACCATGCGGTCGATCAGCGTCCCCTGCTTCCACGCCGCCACCACGCCCATCGGCACCGCGATGGAGACGGCGAAGATCAGCGTGACGATCATCAACGACAGCGTCGGCTCGATCCGCTGCGCGATCATCGTGCTGACCGGCAGGTTGGTGAAGATCGAGGTGCCGAGGTCCCCTTGGAGGATGTGCCAGACCCACTCACCGAAGCGCACCAGGTAGGGCCGGTCGAGGCCCAGGCTCTGGCGGATCCGCTCAACGTCCTCTGGCGTGGCCTGGTCGCCCGCGATCACCGCCGCCGGGTCGCCCGGGGCGAGGTAGAGGAGCGAGAACACGAACAGCGCGACCACCGCCATCACGGGGATGGTCGCGAGCACACGACGGACGACATAGGCCCACATGATTTGTGCTTACAGCAGCCCCATCAGCTCTTGCCAACACCCCAGAAGAAGGGCAGCGGCCCTTTCTGGATGCCCGTAACGTTGCGCCGCCAGGCCGTGTAGGACAGGAAGAAGCCCGTCGGCGCGTAGACCACGTCCTCCATCGCGGCGCGGTTCACCTTGGCGATCGCGCGCTTCTCGGCCTCCAGGTCCGGCGCCTCGAACCACTCGGCGATCGCCGCCTCGGTCGCCTGGCTGGTCGGCCAGCCGAACCATGCGTTCTCACCGGTGCCGCGCACCGCGTTGTAGGAGGCGGGATTCACGCAGTCCGCGCCGGCGTGCCAGGTGTGGAAGACCTGCCAGCCGCCCTGGCCCGGAGGGTTCTTCATCGCGCGGCGCTGGCCGACCGTGCCCCAGTCCGTCGCCACGAAGTCCACGTTCATCCCAAGGCGCTTCAGCAGGTCGGCGGTCACGTCGCCCTGCGCCTTGGTGATGGACTGATCCTGCGCCACGATGCAGGTGACGGGCTGGCCGGAATAGCCGCTCTCGGCCAGCAGGCGCTTCGCCCCGTCCAGGTCGCGCGGCCCCTTGAGGATATCGCCGCCCTCCTCCGTGTAGAGGGGCGTGCCCGGCGTGAAGAAGCCCGGCAACGGCTTCCAGAGCCGTTCGTCGTCGCCCACCAGCGCGCGCATGTAGTCCTCCTGGCTCATGGCCATCAGGATCGCGCGCCGCGCCTTCACGTGGTTGAAGGGCGGGTGCAGGTGGTTCATCCGGAAGCTGCCGATGTTCCCGAGCGGGTCGGCGATGTCCACCAGGATGTTGCGGTTGCGCCTCAGCACCGGCACCAGGTCGGAGATCGGGTTCTCCCACCAGTCCACCTCGCCGTTCTGCAGCGCGGCGGCGGCGGTCGCCGGGTCGGGCATCACGATCCACTCGACCCGATCCACCAGGATGCGCTTCGACCCCGCGAGCCAGGACGCCGCCGCCCCCTCGCGCGGCTGGTACTGGTCGAAGCGCTGGAACACGGCGCGCGCGCCGGGCACCCACTCGTCGCGCATGAAGCGCATGGGGCCGGAGCCGATATACTCCGAGATCTGCTGGAACGGGTCGGTGCGCGCGATGCGCTCCGGCATGATGAAGCAGATGGGCGTATTCGTCTTGGCGAGCGCCCAGAGCATCTTCGGGAAGGGCTGCTTCAGCTTCCAGGTGAAGGTGCGGTCGTCCACGACCGACAACTCGTCCTGGATGGCGCGGATCATCTGGCCCATCGGGTCGCGGACCGCCCAGCGCGCGACCGAGGCGACGACGTCCCTCGCCAGCACCGGCTCGCCGTCGTGGAACCGCAGCCCGGAGCGCAGGCGGAAGGTCCAAACCTTGAAGTCCGGCGAATGCTCCTCCGCCTCGACCATCTGGCGCTGGGGCTTGAGTTCGCTGTCCACGCCGTACAGCGTGTCCCACACCATCGCCGAGGCGTTGCGCACGACATACTGCGTGCCCCAGATCGGATCGAAGTTCGCGAGGTTGGCTTGCGGCACGAAGCGCAGTGCGCGCGCCGCGGCACCCTGCGCCAGCGCCGGGGCGGACAGGCCGCGCGCCCCGCCCAGCGCGGCCATGCCGACGGCGGTCGCTCTCAGGAAGCTTCTGCGGTCCATCGTTTGCACTCCCCCTCTCTCTCCCATGGGCGGTTTGCCGCCCTGACTTCGCCTCTTAATCCGTCACCCTGCCTCAACCTTGTGCATCGCGCCAGGGTCGGATGAGCAATCTGACGCGCGCCGAGACGTGCTGCGCCGCAGCATCCCATTTCGATAAGCACGCCGCGTGCCAAACGCTCACGCCCGCCGCACCCCCCAGAACATCGAGGAACTGCCCTTCAGCACCCCGGTCAGGCTGCGCCGGTAGGCCTGCACCGGCAGCACCTGGCCGAGCGGGATGAAGGGCACCTCCTGCCAGACGACGCGCTGGATCTCCTCGGCGACGCGCTTCTCCTGCTCGATGTCACCGGCCTGGAACCAGGCCTCGCGCAGTTCCTCGAGCTTCGGGATGGTCGGCCAGCCGGACCAGGCGGCGGCGCCGTGGCCGCGGATGGGCTGGTGGCTGCCGGGCACGGAGACGTCGAGCCCTTCCCAGGTGGTGCAGAAGACGCTCCAGCCGCCCTGGTCCACCGGGCCGCGGTTGGTGCGGCGCTGGATGTGCGTCCCCCAGTCCATCGCCTGGAGGTCCACGTTGAACCCGATCCGCCGCATCAAATCCGCCGCCGCCACCTCGGCGAGGTTCTGCAAGACCGGCAGGTCGGTCGCCGAGAGCATCACCACGCGCTCGCCCTTGTACCCCGCCTCGCGCAGCATTCGCCGAGCCGCCTCGAGGTCGCGCGGGCGGGTCAGCACCTCGAGCCCGGCGTCATTCGCGAGCGGCGTCCCCGGCGTGAACACCCCGGCCGGCACGTGGTAGAGCGCCGGGTCGGTGCCGATCGCCGCCTGCATGAAGGCCTGCTGGTCGATCGCCGGCAGCAGGGCTCGGCGCATCGCCGGGTTGTCGAAGGGCGGGTGCAGGAAATTGAACCGCAGCACACCGAGATTGCCGAACTCGCTGATCCGTTCCACCACGATGTCGCGGTGCCGGCGCAGCACCGGAAGGAGGTCCGGGAGCGGCGTCTCCCACCAGTCCACCTCGTTGTTCTGCAAGGCCGCGGCGGCGGTGGAGGGGTCGGGCATCACCCGCCACTCGACCCGGTCGAAATGCACACGCTTGCCGCCGGCGAGGAGGTCGGGCGGCTCCTCGCGCGGCACGTAGTCCGCGAATCGCTCATAGACGACGATGTCGCCGGGCCGGAACAGGTCCTGGCGGAAGCGGAAGGGGCCGCTGCCCGTGTAGTCCTGGATCTGCTGGAAGGGATCGGTGCGCGCGACCCGCTCCGGCATGATTGCACAGATATTGGCCGAGGGCTTGCCGAGCGCGAAGGCAAGGCCGGGCCAGGGCCGCTTGAGGCGGATCTCGAAGCGGTTGTCGTCGAGCGCGCGCATCTCGTCGAGCAGCGCGTCGAGCCGCTGGCCGAGCACGTCGCGGTTCGACCAGCGGGCGATGGAGGCGATGCAGTCCCGTGCGCGGACCGGCTCGCCGTCGTGGAATTTGAGGCCCGGGCGCAGCGTGACGGTCCAGCGCAGCCCGTCGGCCGAGACCTCGTGCCCCGCCGCCATCTGCGGGCGCGGCCGCAGATCGGCGCCGAGGCCGTACAGCGTGTCGTAGATCATCAGCCCGTGGTTGCGCACCACGACGGCCGTGCTCCAGACGGGGTCTATGTTGGAGAGGTTGGACTGCGGCACGAAGCGCAGGATGCGCGCCTGCGCCTGGGCCGAAGCGACACGCGGCGCCGCCAGCGCGGCGGCACCCGCGGCGATGGCGGAGCGCCGGGTGATCATGACCTCAGGCCTTTCCGATGTTCCAGAACACGGTGGCCGGCGCGCGGAATACGCCGGTGAGGTTCCGCCGCCAGGCGCTCGGCTGCCAGTAGAAGCCGAGCGGGATGTAGGCCATCACCTCCATGGCGCGGCGGTTCAGCGCCTCGGCGACGCGCTTTCCCTCGGCTGGGTCGGCGCCCTTCTCGATCCACTCGGCGCGCAGGCGTTCGATCTCGGCATCCTCCGGCCAGCCGAACCAGGCCTGCGGGCCGTTCGCGCGCAGGAAGAGGTGAGTGGCAGGAATCGTCAGGCTCTGGCCCGAGCTGGTCGTGTGGATGACGCTCCAGCCGCCGCGCTCCACCGGCTCCTTGCTCGCACGCCGCTGCACCAGCGTGCCCCAGTCGGCCGAGACCAGTTCGAGATTCATGCCCATCCGGCGCAGCAGGTCGGCCGTGACCAGCGAGAGGGCGTTGATCTGCGGGTAGTCGCCCGGGGCGATCAGCACCACCTTCTCGTTGTTGTAGCCGGCCTCGCGCAGCGCGGCGCGGGCACGTTCGATGCTGCGGACCTTGAGGATCTCGCTGCCCGCCTCGTTGGCGAGCGGCGTGCCGCAGGTGAAGACGCCCTCGCAGACGCCCCAGCCGTCAGGCTCCTCGCCGGCGACGGCGCGCAGGTAGTCGCGCTGGTCCACCGCCATCGCCACGGCGCGACGGATGGCCGGGTTGTTGAAGGGCGGTTGCAGGCAATTGAATCGGCAGATGCCGTAGGTGCCCTCCAGCAGCCGCTGCTGCACGACGAGATCCCGGGCACGGCGAAGCTGCGGCAGAAGATCGTGCAGCGGGTATTCCCAGTAGTCCTGCTCACCGGTGACCATGGCGCCGGCGCTGGTCGCGGGGTCGCTGATGATGGTCCACTCGATGCGATCAATCTTCGGCGCCCGGCCGCCGGCGAGCCCGTCCACCGGCTCCTGGCGCGGCACGTAGCGCTCGTTCTTCGCCCAGACGGCGCGCTGGCCCGGGTTCCACTCGTCGCGCAGGAAGCGGAAGGGGCCGCTGCCGATCGCCTCGCGCACCTGCTGGAAGGGATCGGTCTTCGCGATCCGCTCCGGCATGACGAAGCAGGGGAACTGCGTCTGGCCGAGCGCCATGATCAGCAGCGGCGTCGGCTTGTGCAGGCGGAAGCGGAAGCGCCGGTCGTCCAGCGCCTCCACCGCCGCGACGTTCGGCCACAGCACCTGCATGAAGGGATCGCGGCGCGCCCAGCGCAGGATCGAGGCAACGGCATCCTTCGCGAGCACCTTCTCGCCGTCGTGGAAGGCAAGGCCCTCGCGCAGGGTGAAGGTCCAGGTGAGGCCGTCCGCCTCCGTCGTCCAGCCCTCGACCATTTGCGGGCGGATCTCGCCCTTCGAGTCCTGGGCGCAGAGCTGGTCATAGATCAGGAAGGCGTGGTTGCGCGTGACCACCGCCGTCGTCCAGACGGGATCGAGGCTGGTGAGGTTCGCCTGCGGGATCACCCGCAGCGTCCGCGCCGCCGCGCCTTGCGCGATCGCCGGCGCGCCGGGCAAGGCAAGCCCTGCCGCCGCCGTCGCCGCTCCTACGCTACCGGCCAGGAAGTCGCGCCTTTTCATTAGTCCCTCCCCTTACGTCCGCCTGATGCCCCAGAAGAGAGCCAGGCCCCGCACGCGGTCCGCGAGGTCCCGCCGCACCGCCGTCATCGAGCGGTAGGCGCCGACCGGGATGAAGGGCAGCTCGTCCATCGCGACCACTTGCATCTCCCGTGCCAGCGCCTGACGCGCGGCGAGGTCGGGTTCCTCGAACCAGGCGTCCCGCAGCTCTTCCAGGCGCGGGATGTCCGGCCAGCCGAACCAGGCGCCGCGCCCGTTCGCCCGCAGCGTCGGGTTGGTCGCCGGTGTCAGGAAGTCCATAGAGGAGAATGCGTACATGCTGACCGACCAGCCGCCGCGCTCCAGCGGCTCGCGCGAGGTGCGGCGCTGCACCACGGTGCCCCAGTCCACCAGCGCGGCGTCGAGGTTCACCTCCAGCCGGCGGAACAGGTCGAGCGCCACCTGGGTCAGCGCAGAGGGCACCAGGATGTCGGTCGGCCCAAGCAGGCGGATGAGCTGATTGGTGTAGCCCGCCTCCCGCAACAGCTGCTTCGCGCGAGCGACGCTGCGCGGCCCCTTCAGCGGCTCCAGCGCCACGTCGCTCGCCATCGGCCCGCCGGGCGTGAAGAAGCCGACGCCCGTGACGTAGAGCGACGGGTCGGTGCCGACCGCCGCCTGCATGAACTGCGCCTGGTCAATGGCCGGCAGCAGCGCCTGGCGCAAGCGCTTGTCGTTGAAGGGCGGGTTGAGGAAGTTGAAGCGCATCAGCGCCATCATCGGCAGCGGGTCCATCGGCTCGATGGCGATGCCGCGCTGGCGGCGCAGGAGCTGCTGGATCTCGGGCGGCGGCTGCTCGTACCAGTCGATCTCGCCGGCCTGCAGCGCCGCGGCCGCGGTCGCTGCGTCGGGGATGGTGCGCCACTCGATCCGTTCGAAATGCGCGCGCTTCGGGCCGGCGGTCAGGCCCTCGCCGCCATCGGGCGTCGGGCTGTAGCCCTCGAAGCGCTCGAACACCGCCTGGTCGCCGGAGCGGTACTCATCCGCCTTGAAGCGGAAGGGGCCACTGCCCACCACCTCGCGCAACTGGGTGAAGGCATCGGTGCGCGCCAGGCGCTCGGGCATGATGAAGCAGGGCGGCGCGACGGGCGAGGCGAGCGCCTCGATCAGCAGCGGGAAGCGGCGCTTCAGCCGGAAGCGCAGCCGCCGGTCGTCGAGCGCGGCGAGTTCCTCGACCAGCGGCTCCAGCTTCTGGCCCATGGCGTGGCGCTTCATCCAGCGGCGGATGCTGGCGACGCAGTCCTTCGCCAGCACCGGCTCGCCGTCGTGGAAGCGGAGGCCCGGTCGCAGCGTGATGGTGACGCTGCGGCCGTCCTCCTCCTCGACATGGCCTTCGGCCATCTGCGGCCGCGGGCGGAATTCCGCGTCGCTGCCGTAGAGCTGGTCGTAGACCATGTAGCCCATGTTCCGCGTGACGTTCGCGGTAGTCCAGACCGGGTCGAGGCTGGAGAGGTCGGCCTGGGGCACGAAGCGCAGCACCCGGGCGCGCTGCCCGGACTGCGCAAGCGCCGGTCGCGCCAGGACCGCCGCCGCCCCGGAAGCCAGCAGGTCTCGCCGCCGCATCGTCACGCCTCCCCGTGCCTCAGGTGCGCCGCAGGTTCCAGTAGATCGCGAAGCCCGGGATCCGGCCCTGCAGGTTCCGCCGCAGCGCCGTCATCCCGACGTATCCGCCGACCGGGATGAAGGGCAGCTCATCCATCGCCACGGTCTGGATCTCCTCGGCGATCCGCCGCTGCGCGGCCGCGTCCGGCGCCTCGAACCAGGCGTCGCGCAGCTCCTCGAGGCGCGGGATGGTCGGCCAGCCGGGCCAGGCGGAGGCGCCGTTGCCGCGCAGCGGCGAATGCGCAGCAGGATCGAGGAATTCGAAAGAGGAGAAGGAGGTCAGGAACACGTTCCACCCGCCGCGGTCCAGCGGCTCGCGGCTCGCGCGGCGCTGCACCACCGTGCCCCAGTCGGTCAGCACGAAGTCGAGGTTCACGCCGAGCCGGCGGAACATGTCGCCCGCCACCTGGGTGATCGCCGCCGGCGCCAGGATGTCGGTCGGCCCGATCAAGCGGATGAGCTGGTTCGTGTACCCCGCCTCGCGCAGCAGCGCCTTGGCGCGGTCGATGCTGCGCGGCCCCTTGAGCGGCGCGAGCCCGGCCTCGTTGGCGAGCGGCGTGCCGGGGGTGAAGATGCCGACGCCCGTGCGGATCAGATCGGGATTGTCGCCCACGACGGCCGCCATGTAGTCGGCCTGGTCCACCGCCGGCAGCAGCGCCTGGCGCATGCGCTTGTCGTTGAAGGGCGGGTTGAGGAAGTTGAAGCGCAGGATGGCGACGAAGGGATTCGGGTCGATCGGCTCGACGGCGATGGCGCGGTTGCGGCGCAGCAGCGTCTGCAACTCGGGCGGCGGCTGCTCGAACCAGTCGATCTCGCCGGTCTGCAGCGCGCTCGCCGAGGTGGCGGGATCGGTGATGATGCGCCACTCGACCCTGTCGAAATGGGCGTGCTTCGGCCCGGCGATCAGGCTCGGCTCGCCCACCGGCGTCGGGACGTAGTTCGGGTTGCGCTCATAGACGACGAGGCTGCCGGAGTTGAACTCGTCCGCCTTGAAGCGGAAGGGGCCGGAACCGATCGTCTCGCGGATCTGCTGGAACGCATCGGTGCGGGCGATGCGCTCCGGCATGATGAAGCAGACCGGGTTGACCGGGCTGCCCAGGCCGCGGATCAGCATCGGGAAGGGCCGCTTGAGGCGGAAGCGGAAGCGGCGGTCGTCCACCACCTCGATCGCGTCCAGCACGGTCTCCAGCTTCTGGCCCGTCGCGTTGCGCTTCATCCAGCGCTGTATCGAGGCGACGCAGTCCTTGGCCAGCACCGGCTCTCCGTCATGGAAGCGCAGCCCGGTGCGGAGCGTGATCGTGACCCGGCGCCCATCGTCCTCGACGACATGGCCCTCGGCCATCTGCGGGCGCGGCTCGAAGCTCGCGTCCATGCCGTAGAGCGTGTCGTAGATCATGAACCCGTGGTTGCGGGTGATGTTCGCCGTGGTCCAGATCGGGTCGAGCGACGTCAGATTGGCCTGCGGCACCATTTTCAGCACGCGGTTCTGCGCGGGCTGGGCGATGGCGAAGCGGGGCAGCGCCGCCCCCGCCACGGCCGCGCCTGCCGCCCCGGCGCTGCTCAGCAGAAGACTCCGTCGGTGCATGATGTATTGCCTCCCGGCGACCCCTGGAGGTTCGGAGGGGTCGCTCCATCCAAATCGTTGGACGCCATCAGACCAGCGCGCGCGCCGCGCCGCAAGCGTCCACATGACGCAAAACGCCGCCGCGAGGGGGCCGCGGCGGCGCTCCGTGGATCCGGTCTAAGGTGGATGCGACTCAGTCGCTGCGCTGCACGTTCCAGAACAGCGGCAGCCCCTTCAGCACCCCCGTCAGGCTGCGGCGGTAGGCCGTCGCCTGGAAGTACTGGCCGAGCGGCAGGTAGGGCACCTCCTCGAAGGCCACCTTCTGGATCTCGCGCGCAATGCGCTTCTGCGCGTCGAGGTCGGGGGCCTCGAACCATTGCGCGCGCAGTTCCTCGAGCTTCGGGATGGACGGCCAGCCGAACCAAGCCCGGTCGCCGTTGCCGCGCAGGCTCTGGTGGACGCCGGGATTGAACATGTCCATCCCGGCCCAGAAGGTGAAGAACACGCTCCACCCGCCGCGCTGCGGCGGCTCGCGGCTCGCGCGGCGCTGCACCACCGTGCCCCAGTCGGTGGCGACGTATTCCACGTTCATCCCCGCCTTGCGGAACATGTCGTTGCCGACCTGCGCGAGCGCGTTGAGCGAGGGGAAGTCGGAGGCGGCGATCAGCACCACCTTCTCGCCGTTGTAGCCGGCGGCGGCGAGGTCGCGCTTGACCTTCTCGTAGTCGCGCGGGCTCGTCAGCGCCTGCATCCCCTCGTCATTGGCGAGCGGCGTATCGGGCGGGAAGAAGCCGACCCCCTCGCGCCAGAGGCTGGGATCGTTGCCGATCACCGCCGTCATGTAGTCGGCCTGATTCACCGCGCCGAGCAGAGCACGGCGCACCGCCGGCTTGTCGAAGGGCGGATGGAGGAAGTTGAAGCGGCAGATCGCCATCAGCCCGGTGGGGTCGGGGATCTCCAGGACGATGTTGCGGTTGCGGCGCAGCACCGGCTGCAGGTCGCCGGTCGGCTGCTCCCACCAGTCCACCTCGCCGTTCTGCAGGGCGGCGGCGGCGGTGGCGGAGTCCGGCGTGACGTGCCACTCGACGCGGTCGAAATGCACACGCTTGGGGCCTGCGGTCCAGCTCGGCGTGCCGTCGGGGCGCGGCACATAGCCCTCGAATTTCGTGTACACGATACGCGCGCCGGGCACGCGCTCGTCTGCCTTGAGGCGGAAGGGGCCGCTGCCGATCATCTCGCCGGTCAGTGGCCGGTTCGGATCCTGGCTCGCCAGCCGCTCCGGCATCATGAAGCAGACCGGCGCGGAGGGCTTGCCGAGCGCATCGAACAGCAGCGGGAAGGGCCGCTTGAGGCGGAAGACGATGGTGCGGTCGTCGGCCGCGGCGAGCTCGTCGGTGGTCGCCATCAGCACCTGGCCGAGGGCATCGCGCGCCGCCCAGCGGCGGATCGAGGCCACGCAGTCCCGCGCGCGAACCGGCTCGCCGTCGTGGAACTTCAGCCCTTCGCGCAGCCGCATGGTCACGCGCCGGCCACCGTCCTCGACGACGTGACCCTCCACCATCTGCGGCTGCGGCTTGTAGTCGCCGTCGAAGCCATAGAGGGTGTCCCAGATCATGTAGCCGTGGTGCCGCGTGACGTAGGCCGTGGTCAGGATGGGATCGAGGACCGCGAGGTCGGCCTGCGGGATGAATTTCAGCGTCCGCGCGCCGGCTCCGCCCGCCGTGGTGCCCTGGCCGAGCGAGGGGCGCGGCAGGCCGCCGGCGGCGGCCGCGCCGGCCATCGCGGCGGCGGCGGCGAGGATTTGGCGTCGTTGCATCAGTGCGTCCCCCATGCGGAAGCTGTGCGGCCGGCAGGAAACACAGCGGCCCGGCCGGACGCAAGCGCCGCGCGGCCGTAGCCGGGCCGAGGGCGCGCACTTTCCCGCTGCCGGATCAGGTGGCCACGGAGACAGCCTGCCCCGGCGGACGCCCCGCACCGCGAGGCTTGTCCCGCCGGCATGCCGCGCTATGCCCGTCGCCATCCCGCCAGCCACCGGAGGCCGATCCGATTCGCAGCCCGCGCCGCGCCACGCACCGCCGCGCCACCTTCCCGCTCGGCCCGGAGAGGCTGGCCCTGGCGCGGGAATTCCTCCGCTTCGGCGTGGTCGGCACGATCGGCTTCGTGGTGGACACTTCGGTGCTGTACGCCGCGATCTGGCTCGCGGGCGCCGGCCCGTATGGCGGACGGCTCCTCTCCTATCTCGCCGCCGCGACGACGACCTGGGCACTCAATCGGCAGTGGACGTTTCGCGATCGCGACAGTGGTGCAGACCCGCTGAAGCAATGGCTTTCGTTCGTCCTCGTCAATCTTGTCGGCTTCGCAAGTAACTACGGCGCTTACGCGCTCCTCATCACCCTGTCACCATTCTGTGCGCGCCATCCGATAACCGCCGTTGCGGCGGGGGCGCTAACAGGCATGACCGGGAACTTTTTTCTCTCGCGACGTTTCGTCTTCGGCGCGCGCCCTGGGCGCGGTCCCTGAAGAGGTCCCGGTCCCCGTAGCGAGAGATGCCCGGTCGCGCATGCGTGCGTGGACGACCACCGATCCGATGTGCCTGTTCGCCGAACGGCCAGCATCGCCGCCGCTCGCAGCGGCATCGGCCATGGGCAGTGCGGGAGGGCGGCACGCCGTGATCCGGCTCGCCCCGCCCTCCCCGCGCCGCGCCCATGGCCTCGCCTGTGGCGCGCTCCGGAAGCAGCCCCGAGGGCACACCGCGACGTGGATGCGCATCCGATGAGCCGCCGTCCGGATCCGAGGGCCGCCGCCGCTGCCGCGGCGCAACGGCACCACACGCAACGGCCGGCCGCCTCGCAGGCCGCTGACGTGGCGGTGGCAGGCATCGGAGGGCCCGACCCTAGCAGTGGCCTCGCCTGGCAGCCGATCGGCGGCGGCGCGTCCGGCCCTAGCACGACGGCATCCGCTGCCGCGGCCGTTGCGATGCCGGGAAGCGCCGCGAGCACTGCCGAGGCGCCCTCCTGGGAGGCCACCGCTGGCGGTACCGCCAAGGGACGGTCCGAACGACACAACGCCACGTGGCGCCGCGGGCCGCTGCCGCCGCCGGTCCTCGCCATGCTGGTCGGCGCACTCGATCTCGCGCTGGTGTCGGTCGCGGCGTTCCTGGCCGCATGGCTCCTCGCCGACCCGCTTGCCGCTCCGCTCACCGGACCGGTGCCGCTGGACGGGCTGGAGCCACCTGGCCACGGGGCGGCACCGCCGGCGATCGGCGGCGCGCTGGCCCTCGCCGTGCTGCTCGGTTTGGTCTTCGCCGGATCGCGCGGCGCCTATCGGCCGCCCGCGCTGTTCTCCCTGCGCCGCCAAATACGGGCATTGCTGCCCGCGGCGCTCGGCGCCGCCGGTTGCACCGCCTTCGCGACCATCGCCCTCGGCGCGACCGAACGCGCCGCCCCGTACTGGGGCGCGCTGGCGGTGGTGCTCTCCGTCCTTGCGCTGGCCTTCGGCCGCGGCATGCTGACCGTGCTGCTGCGGACCTCTCCACGGGCCCGCGCCGCCGCCGCACCGCGCGCCGTGATCCTCGCCACCCCCGACGAGGCGGGCCAGGCGGCGCGTCTGGCCGAGACCCTCGCCGCCACGGAGGGACGGGCGATCCGCCTGCTCGGCATCATCCTGGACGGAGGCGGAGGCGGCTCAACGGCGCGCCGCCGCGCCACGGGCAGGATGCACGCCATCGGCCACGCCGCCCCCCTGCTCGGCCCGATGGCGTCGCTCTGCGCCATGCTCAGCCGCGGCGAGGTGGAACAGGTGATCGTCCCGGCCCCCTTGGTCGCGGAGGCCCGCGGCCTGGCGCTGCTGCGGCAGCTCGGCAACTACGCGGTGGAGATCCGCCTCGCCTCCGATTCGCCCGCCGCAGGCGGGCGCGGCGGCACCGTGCTGCTGCCCCTGGCCGATCGCCCGATCTCGGGCTGGGCCGCGGTGTTCAAGGCGGTTGAGGACTACCTCATCGCCCTGGCCGCGCTTGCGGTGACGGCGGTGCCGATGGCGCTGATCGCCCTCGCGATCCGGCTCGACAGCCCCGGGCCGGTGCTGTTCCGCCAGCGCCGCATAGGGTTCAACGGGCGCCCCTTCGACGTGCTGAAGTTCCGCACCATGTACCACGAGGCGGCGGACCCGACGGTGCGGTGCCAGGTGCGGGAGGGCGATCCACGCGTCACGCCGGTCGGCGCGCTGCTCCGGCGCACCTCGCTCGACGAGCTGCCGCAGATCTTCAACGTGCTGCGGGGCGAGATGAGCATCGTCGGCCCCCGCCCGCACGCGCCCGGCACCCGGGCCGGCAGCAAGCTGTTCGAGGAGGTGACGCCGCTCTACGCCGCGCGGCACCGGGTCAAGCCGGGCCTGACGGGCCTCGCCCAAGTGCGCGGCTGGCGCGGCCCGACCGAGACCGAGGAGAAGCTGATCCGGAGGGTGGAGAGCGACCTCGAATACATCGAGAACTGGTCGCCGTGGCTCGATATCGCCATCATCCTGCGCACGCTCGTCGCCGTCGCCTGCATGCGCAATGCGTGCTGACTGACGCCCGGGCGCCGCGCATGAGGAGGCCGCCGCCCTGCCGCCCGCCGACCGTCTCGCCGCCACCGCGGTTCCGGGCGCCGCCGCGCCGCGGATTGCCGTGCTCATCCCCTGCTACAACGAGGAGGTGGCGGTCGGCCGGGTCGTCGCCGGCTTCCGCGCCGCGCTCCCGCAAGCCAGGATCTACGTCTACGACAACAATTCGCGCGACCGCACGCGCGAGGTCGCCGCGTCCGCCGGCGCCGTGGTGCGGGAGGAGGCCCTGCAGGGCAAGGGCCACGTCATCCGCCGGATGTTCGCCGACATCGAGGCGGACGCCTATGTGCTGGTGGACGGCGACGACACCTACGACCCCTCCGCCGCGCCGGAGATGGTGCGGATGCTGCTCGCCCGGCGGCTCGACATGGTGACGGGAGTGCGGGTCGCGGCAAATGGCGGCGGCGCCTACCGGCCCGGGCACCGGCTCGGCAACCGGGTGCTGACCGGGATGGTGCGGATCGTCTTCGGCAACCGGATCAGCGACATGCTCTCGGGCTACCGCGTCTTCTCCCGCCGCTTCGTGAAGTCCTTCCCGGCGCTCGCAGGCGGCTTCGAGACGGAGACGGAGTTCACCGTGCACGCGCTCGAGCTCGGCCTGCCGATCGGCGAGCTCCGCACCGCATACCGGGAGCGGCCGCCGGGCTCGGCGAGCAAGCTCAGCACGCTGCGCGACGGGCTGCGCATCCTCGGCGCGATCGTCGGGCTCGTGAAGCGGGAGCGGCCCCTGCCCTTCTTCTCCGCCATCGCCGCGCTGCTCTTCGCCACTGCGCTCGTGCTGTTCGCGCCGGTGCTCGAGGAGTTCCTGCGCACCGGACTGGTGCCGCGGCTGCCGACCGCGGTGCTCTCGGCGACGCTGACCCTCGCCGCGCTGCTCTCCCTCGCCTGCGGGCTGGTGCTCGACACGGTCACGCGCGGACGGCGCGAGGCCAAGCGCATCGCCTATCTCGCGATCCCGCCACCGCCGGAGGAGATGCCGCCGGAATGAGCTGGCCACCCCCCTAC
>JADGHI010000541.1 GCA_019689515.1 Acetobacteraceae bacterium
CACCGCGGAAGGTGAGGCCGGTGCCGCCTCCGGCGCCGTCCGAGTAGCGGACCCGGCCGACCCAGCCTTCCGCGAGAAGGGCGGCGCGCAGCGCGGTGGCGCGGTTGTGGAAGCGATAGACCAGGGCAGGGTTGCGGTCGCGGCTGAGGGGAATCCGCCGCACGCCGTCCACCCGCTCGCCGGTTTCATCCCGTTCGCGGTCCACCGAGTCCACCTTGTAGGTCGTGTCCGGGGCGGTCATGTTGGCATGGCCCGCCTTGTCGTCCACGATGTGGAAGAAGATGTCGCCGGGCGCGCGGACCGAGACGTCGTTGTAGTTCGCCAGGCCCTGCGTACGCACCGCCTGTACGATCCGGCCCGTATTGCTCCGATGGGAGAACATGGCGGAAATGCCTGACCCGGAGGTTGCCGAGCCGCTTCCGCTGGTGGCGCTCGTTCCCGAGCGGCTGCCGAAGATGGAGAGGACCATGTCTGTTCCCGTTGCACCCACGGGCCCGCCGATGGCGACGGGCCATCGTGGGGGGTAATCATACCAGCGATTGAATAACGAAACCAGAAATGCCGCATGACGCGAGCAGAGGCGCCCCGGCGCGGCGGCGACCTACATGTGCCCTCGGAGGAAGACCACGGTGACCCTCCTGCAACGCCAGCCCGAGAGCATTCCCGCCGAGGCTGGGACGGCGGAGTCGCGCCGCCTGCGCGCCCTGCACGCGATCGAGCGCAAACTCCTCTGGCTCTCCGCCTGGATGATCCACTACGCCAACCATATCCGCCCGAATCGTGACGGGCTGAAGGTCGGCGGCCACCAGGCCTCCTGCGCCTCGGTCATCTCCATCCTGACCGCGCTCTACTTCGAGGTGCTGCGGCCGCAGGACCGGGTCGCGGTCAAGCCGCATGCGGGGCCGGTGTTCCACGCAGCGAACTACCTGCTCGGGCGGCAGACGCGGGAGAAGCTCGCGACCCTGCGGCAGTTCGGCGGCATCCAGCCCTATCCGTCGCGGCTGAAGGACGGGCCGGAGGTGGATTTCTCCACCGGCTCCGTCGGCCTCGGCGTCGCCATGACCACCTTCGGAAGCCTGGTGCAGGACTACGTGCACCTGCACGGCTTCGCCCGGCCGGACATCCCCGCCGGGCGGCACGTCGCCGTCGTCGGCGACGCCGAGCTCGACGAGGGCAACATCTACGAGGCCCTGCTCGAAGGGTGGAAGCACGACGTGCGGAACCTCTGGTGGGTCGTGGACTACAACCGCCAGAGCCTCGATTCCGTGGTGCCCGACCGGCTGTTCGGCCGGATCGAGGGCCTGTTCCGCGACATGGGCTGGAACGTCGTCACGCTGAAATACGGCCGGCTCCTGCAGACCGCGTTCGCGCGCCCCGGCGGCGAGGCGCTGAGGCGCTGGATCGACGATTGTCCGAACAGCCTTTACTCCGCGCTCACCTTCCAGGGCGGTGCCGCCTGGCGCAACGCGCTGCTCGCCGATCTCGGCCGGTCGGAGGGCGTGCGGGCCATCATCGACCCGCTGAGCGACGACGAGCTGGCCGCGCTGATGACCAACCTCGGCGGCCACGACATCGAGACGCTGATCGAGGCCTTCCGCGCGGCGGATGCGGACGGCGACCAGCCGACCTGCTTCATCGCCTACACCATCAAGGGCATGGGCCTGCCCTTCGCCGGCCACAAGGACAACCACGCCGGCCTGATGACGAAGGAGCAGATGGCCGAGTTCAAGCGGAGCATGGGCATCCGCGACGGCCACGAATGGGACCCGTTCGAGGGCCTGGACGTGCCCGAGGCCGAGCTTCGCGCCTTCCTCGCCTCCGTGCCCTTTGCGCGGCCCCTTGCGCCGGAGGGCCGCGCGCTCTCGGCGCCCGCCGTGCCGGTGCCCCCGGCGCTGCCGGTGCCGAAGGTGGCGCCGGGGCGGAAGCTCTCCACCCAGGCGGCGTTCGGCGACATCCTCGCGGAGATCGGGCGAGGGCAGGGGGCGCTCGCCCCGCTCGCCGCGCGCATCGTCACGACGAGCCCTGACGTGACGGTCTCGACCAATCTCGGCCCCTGGGTGAACCGGCGCGGGATCTTCGACCGGCACACCAGGAACGACGTGTTCCGCGACGCCAAGCTCGCCTCCGCCCAGCGCTGGGGCATGTCGCCGGAGGGGCAGCACATAGAGCTGGGCATCGCCGAGCAGAACCTGTTCCTGCTGCTCGCGGCGGCCGGGCTGTCGCACAGCCTCTACGGCGCGCGGCTGCTGCCGGTCGGCACGGTGTACGACCCCTTTGTCAATCGCGGCCTCGATGCGCTGATCTACGGCTGCTACCAGGATGCGCGCTTCCTCCTGGTCAGCACTCCCTCCGGTCTCACCCTCGCGCCCGAGGGCGGGCAGCACCAGAGCGTCAACACGCCGCTCATCGGCATGGCGCAGGACCGGCTCGCGAGCTTCGAGCCGGCCCATGCGGACGAGCTCTCCATCCTGATGCGCTGGGCCTTCGAGCACATGCAGCGGCCGGACGGCTGCTCGGTCTGGCTGCGGCTCTCCACTCGGGCGCTGGAGCAGCCGGAGCGGCGGCTCGACCCGGACGCGGTGATCGCCGGCGCGCACTGGGTGGTGCCGCCGGCGCCGGGCGCGCGCATCGCCATCGCCTATCAGGGCGCAGTCGCGCCGGAGGCGATGGAAGCCTTCGCCCAGCTCCGCGAGGAGGTGCCGGAGGCCGGGCTGCTCGCCATCACCTCGCCGGACCGGCTGCATGCGGAGTGGCTCGCTGCGCGGCGCCGGGCACGGTCCGGCGGCGGGCCCGGCGTGCCGCCGAGCCACATCGAGACGCTGCTCGCTCCGCTCGCGCCCGACGCCACGCTGGTGACGGTGCTGGACGGGCACCCGGCCGCCCATGCCTGGATTGGCGCGGTGCGCGGGCAGCGCGTGGTGCCGCTCGGCGTTGACCGGTTCGGCCAGGCCGGGGACATCCCGGACCTCTATCGGGAATACGGGCTCGACGCGGAGGCGATCCTCGACGCCTGCGCCCAGGGGCTGCTCGGGGGCGCGTAGGGGGAGAGCGTAAGGCGGCCCCTTCCGCCCCCGGCCCGGTCGCGCTACACGCC
>JADGHI010000542.1 GCA_019689515.1 Acetobacteraceae bacterium
GGGTAACAAGGAGTATGTCGAAGGTCAGACCATCCCGCGCCCGCCTGCCGGGGGCGGGGGGGGCGGCAGCGAGGGCAGCCCGGACGGCGGCGGCGAGGATGCGTTCCGCTTCGCGCTGACCCACGAGGAATTCCTCGACCTGTTCCTCGAGGACCTCGAGCTTCCGGACCTCGCGAAACGCCGGTTCGTGGACGGGGAGGTGAAGACCTGGCGGCGGGCCGGCTACTCGATCTCCGGCTCGCCGGCCAACCTCGCCCTGGTGAGGACGCTGCGCAACAGCCTGTCCCGTCGCATCGCGCTCCGGCGCCCCAAGCCGGAGGAAATCGCCCGGCTGGAGGCCGAGCGCGATGCGGCCGAGAGCGCCGGCGACCCCGAGCGGCTGGAGGCGGCGCTGCAGGAGCTCGCCGAGCTGCGGCGCCGCAGCCAGCGCATCCCCTACATCGACCCGATCGACGTCCGCTACCGTCAGTTCCAGCCGGAGCCGAAGCCGATCGCCCAGGCAGTGATGTTCTGCCTGATGGACGTGTCCGGCTCCATGACGGAGCACATGAAGGACCTGGCGAAGCGCTTCTACCTGCTTCTCTACATCTTCCTCAAGCGGCGCTACCGCCATGTGGACATCGTCTTCATCCGCCACACCCACGAGGCGAAGGAGGTGGACGAGGAGACCTTTTTCCGCAGTCCTGAGACCGGCGGCACGGTGGTCTCCACGGCGCTCGAGGAGATGCTGAAGGTCGTCGCGGCGCGGTACAGCCCGAGCGACTGGAACATCTACGCCGCGCAGGCCTCGGACGGTGACAATACCACCTCCGACAACGAACGCACCGCGCGGCTTCTCGCCGACCGGATCCTGCCGATCTGCCAGTACTATGCCTATCTCGAGGTCGGGCGAGAGGATGGGATGCACCCGGTGGGCTTCATCCCGCGCGAGAGCGACCTCTGGCGCACCTACAGCACGCTGCGCAAGGAGGGCCAGCCCCTCGCCATGCGCAAGGTGCGCCACCGGCGCGAGATCTACCCCGTCTTCCGCGAGCTGTTCCGGAAGGGCGCGGATGCAACGAAGGAGGCGCAGGCCACGCCATGAGCGCTGACGGCGGACTCGGCCGCCTGCTCTATCCGGGTGCGGACTGGGACTTCGCCACCATCCGGCGCGTGTACGACGCGATCGAGGAGATCGCGCTCGGGGAGCTCGGCCTCGACATCTACCCGAACCAGATCGAGGTGATCAGCGCCGAGCAGATGCTCGACGCCTACGCCTCCAACGGTATGCCGCTGCTCTACCGGCACTGGTCCTTCGGCAAGCGCTTCGCGCGGCACGAGGGGCTGTACCGCAAGGGCTTCCAGGGCCTCGCCTACGAGATCGTCATCAACTCCTCGCCCTGCATCTCCTACATCATGGAGGAGAACACGGCGACGATGCAGGCGCTGGTGATCGCCCATGCGGCGTTCGGCCACAACCACTTCTTCAAGAACAACTACCTGTTCCGCCAGTGGACCGACGCCGAAGGCATCCTGCCCTATCTCGACTTCGCCAAGGGCTACGTCGCGCAGTGCGAGGAGCGCTACGGCCACGCCGCGGTGGAGCGGGTGCTCGACGCCGCCCACGCGCTGATGAGCCACGGCGTGCACCGCTATCCCCGCCGCAAGCGTCCCGACCTGCGCTCGGAGGAGCGGCGGGAGCGCGAGCGGCGCGAGCACGAGGAGCGGGTGTTCAACGACCTCTGGCGCACCGTGCCGGTGAAGGCCGGCGGCGTGCCGGCGCCCTCCCTCGACGAGGAGCGGCGCCGCGCCCTGCTCGAGCTGCCGCAGGAGAATATCCTCTACTTCCTCGAGAAGACCGCGCCGCGCCTCAAGCCCTGGCAGCGCGAGATCCTGCGCATCGTGCGGCACGTGGCGCAGTATTTCTATCCGCAGTCCCAGACCAAGCTGATGAACGAGGGCTGCGCCACCTGGGTGCACTACCAGATCATGAACCGGTTGCATGAGCGCGGCCGCATCTCCGATGGCCACTTCATGGAGTTCCTGCACTCCCACACCAACGTGGTCTTCCAGCCTGAATTCGACGATCCGCGCTTCTCCGGGATCAATCCTTACGCCCTCGGCTTTGCGATGATGGAGGACATCGCCCGCATCGCGACCGAGCCGACCGAGGAGGACCGCGAGTGGTTCCCGGACTTCGCGGGCAGCGGCGATGCGATCGGCGTGCTGCGCCACGCATGGGCGAACTACCGCGACGAGAGCTTCATCTCGCAGTTCCTCAGCCCGGCGCTGATCCGCCGGCTGCGGCTGTTCCACCTCGTGGACGACTCCGAGGAGGACTACCTCGAGGTTGCCGCGATCCACGATGAGCGCGGGTTCCGCCGCGTGCGCCGCGCCCTCTCGCGGCAGTACGACGTCGGCCACCAGGACCCGGACATCCAGGTGGTTGACGTGGACCTCGCGGGGGACCGCAAGCTCATCCTGCATCACCGCGTGCCCGACCGGCAGCTGCTCGACGCCGAGGACGCGCGCCTCGTGCTGCAGCACCTGGCCGACCTGTGGGGCTACGACGTGGTACTCAAGGAGATCGACCCGAAGACCGAGGCGGTGCTCAAGGAGCACCATGCCTCGGCCCGGCCGGGATTGTTCTGACCCGCCCCGCGCTAATCCACGATCGCCTGGTAGGCGAACTGGCGGAGCTGGTAGCGGAAGGGCAGGCGCTGCGCTGGCGCCTGCATCATCAGGATGACGTACATGTCCTCCCGCGGGTCCACCCAGAAATAGGTGCCGTAGGCGCCGCCCCAGTAGTAGTCGCCCACGCTGCCCGGCAGCGGATTGAGCCCGGCCTCCGTGCGCACCGCGAAGCCGAGCCCGAAGCCCTGGCCCATCTCCGGTGTCGGCGCGAGCGCGGCGAAGCGCGTGCCGATGTCGCCGCCGTAGCGCGTGCCGGCGGGCAGGTGGTTGGCCGTCATCAGCTCGATCGTCTTGCGCGAGACGAGACGGACGCCGTCGAGCTCACCCTTGTTCAGCAGGAACTGCGCGAAGCGCGCATAGTCGCGCGCCGTGGAGACCATGCCGCCGCCTCCCGAGAACCAGCTCGGCCGGACCAGGGG
>JADGHI010000543.1 GCA_019689515.1 Acetobacteraceae bacterium
GCCGGGGGCAGCGGCGCCTTTCCCTTCTCCCGGCACCATTCGACCATCGCTTCAGAGCAGGTGGGTGGGCGCCGCAATCGCGGTCGACGGTGCTGGCGGGATGTTGCCGATCCCGCTCGTCGCTCGGTTCGGCACGGCGACATCCCCGGTTGAGCAGTCGGGAGCCGGCCCACCCGGAACCACGCCGCCGCCGACTTTGCTCGCCTGAAGGTTGATTTTAGGCTAGAAATGATGACCGCCCGACCCTGGCGCCGGTCAGCGCCGGGCGAGGAGCGGATCTGCAATCGAATGCCGGGCTGATCGGGGCCGTCCTCGGATTGACATGACCAGCACTCTTCCAGGTGCACGAGTAGCCCGAGCGGCCGCAGGCCGGGCCGAGGCGCCCCCCGACACCTGGTCGAGCGGGGGCCTTCCGGCCGGCCTCTTCCAGCGCCGGGCCGACCGGGTGATCGCGCTCGCCAGGGCCGGCGTGGCGGTGGCCGCCTTTCTGGCGATTCGCTTTGAGCCCAGCCAGCCGGAGCAGCTTTCCTTCCATGCCCGGTCGCTGATGGCGGCCTATGCCCTCTACGCCGTGCTGCTGGCGATGATGCTCGTCGGCTTCCGCGTGGTGCAGCGCCCGGCCCTCGGCACCACCGCCCACGTCATGGACATCGGCGTCTTCACCGCGCTGATGTCCCTCACCGCCGGCCCGGCCAGCCCGTATTTCGTGCTGTTCAATTTCTCGCTGCTCGCCGCCGCGCTGCGTTGGGGCTGGCGCGGGGCGCTGTGGACCGGCGCGGCCCTGGTCGGCCTCTACTTCATCGTCGGCGTGGTCTTCGCCGGCACCCTCGCCGGCGAGGGCTTCGACTCCAACCGCTTCGCGCTACGCCTGACGCATCTGGTCACGGTCGGCGCCATGCTGGTGTTCTTCGGCATCTGCCAGCAGCGCTTCTCGGCCGAGGTGCTGCGCCTGGCCGCCGGCTGGCCTTCGTCCACGAACGACCCTGCCCCGCTGCGTGAGGCGCTGGCCTACGGCGCCGCCGTGTTCGATGCCCCGCGCGCCCTGTTGCTGCGCGACGACCCCTACGAGCCTTGGCTGCACGTCGCGGAATGGCGCGCCGGGGGCGAGGCCGTGGGCTGGAGGAAGCGCCGGTCGGCAGCGCGCGGCAGGGCGTCGCTAGACGGCACGCTTCGGGAGGAGCGCTTCTCGCCCGACGAGATCGGGCCGGTGGTATCGGAGGCGGTGGGCCATTCCCCTTTCGTCCTGGCGGAGGGCATGGCCCTGGTGCACCGCGGCGGAGACGTGCTCGAGCCGCTGCCCGGCGCGGGGCTCAGCCCGGAGCTGTGCCGGCGCCTGCGCATCGACACCGCGCTCTGCCTGCCGGTGCGGGCGGAGGAGTTCGAGGCCTGGCTGGTAATTCCCGGCCGCGACAGCGGAGCGGTGGAGGATTTCCTCATCGGCGCCGTGGCGACCGCGCGCATCGCTGCCGCCTTCCAGCGCGCCGCGGCGCAGGACGCCCTGCTACGCGCCGCCGCCGCCGAGGACCGGCTGCGCCTGGGCCGCGATCTGCACGACGGCATCCTGCAGTCCCTGTCCGGGTCGGTGCTGAAGCTCCAGGCGGCGCTGCAGCGCGAGAACCCGCCGCCGGGGCTGGCGGCCAGCGTGGCCGAGGTATGCGAGCTGCTGGCCGCCGAGCAGCGCGAGCTGCGGGCCTTCATAGACCGCTTGCGCCCCGAGACCGCATCGGCGGCGGCCCCCGCCGAGGTGGAGCTCGCCCCCGAGCTGGAGCGCCTGGCGCTGGCGCTGCAGGTGCAGTGGGGCATGGAGGTGACGCTGACCGTCAACCCGCCCGGTGCGACGGTCCCGGAGCGGCTGATCTGGCACTTGCGGCAGCTGGTGCGCGAGGCCGCGGCCAATGCTGCGCGCCACGGCAAGGCGGGACGCCTGGTCGTGGGCGTGGCGCATCGTGGGGAGACGCTCCGCCTGACGCTCAAGGACGACGGCACCGGCCTGCCGGTGCAGGGCCGGTTCGACGCCCCGGCCCTACGCGCCCGCGGCATCGGCCCGCGTTCTCTGCGCGAGCGGGTCCTGGCGCTCGGCGGCTCACTGCTGCTGGATTCCGGCCCTGCGGGGCTCCGCCTGCTGATCGACATCCCGCTCGGCGGCGCCGTCGCCGCCGCCGCGCCTGCCGGGGAGAGAGTCGCCGCATGAGTTCGCTGGTGATCGCCGACGACCATCCGATCGTCATGGAGGGCCTCGCCGCCCTGCTCACCGGGGCGGGCCATGAGGTGCTCGCGCGCTGCACCAGCGGGGAGGAGGTGCTCCGGGTGATGCCGCGGCTGCGCCCGGAGGTGCTGCTGTTCGATCTCCATATGCCGGGGATGGACGGGCTTGAGGTGCTGCGGCGGCTCAACGCCGAGGCGGCGGCGGACGGGCGCGGCCGGGCGCGGGTGGTGCTGCTCACCTCCGGCCTCACCGAGGCGCAGGCGGCGGAGGCGATGCGCCTCGGTGCCGATGGGCTGGTGCTCAAGGAATCCGCGCCGCAGCAACTGCTCGAATGCCTGCGGCAGGTGGCGGCCGGAGGGCAGTGGGTGGACCGGGAGATCGGCCGCCGGGCGCTCGCGGCCGCGGCGGTGGTGGGCGCAGGCACGCCGCCCCCGGTGATCGCCGGGGCGATGCCGGCGCGGCGCGGCGGCGCCGCTGGCCAGCAGGGCGTGCAGGAGCCGGTGCGGCTGACGCGGCGCGAGCAGGAGATCGTCGATCTGGTGCTGCAGGGGCTGCGCAACAAGCAGATCGCCGACCGGCTGCAGATCACCGAGGGCACGGTTAAGATCTATCTGCATGCGATCTACCAGAAGATCGGCGTGACCAGCCGGATGGAGCTTGCCATCTGGTGGCGGGAGCGGAGCACGGCCGCGGCGGCCTCAGGGGTGCCTACCGCCTGACCTCACGCGGGGCGGTCTCGTCCGGGCGGATCGGGGCGACGTGGCCGGCAGGCTGGCTGGCCGGGTCCGGGTCGGCCCACTGCGCTCGGAGCCCCGAAGGGCGGCCGCTGGTCCGATCGGCAGGACGGGCAGGGTGGCGCCGCGGACGTCTGGAGTTCGGTTCAG
>JADGHI010000544.1 GCA_019689515.1 Acetobacteraceae bacterium
ATCGGAGAGACCCGGGGCGGCCGCCCGCCCCATCCCTCCCCCGGCTTCGGGCGGAGAGCAAGAGCGGCAGCAAGCCGCTCCGCCACGGCTGCGTGCAAAGCGTGCAAGGTGGGCATGTTCGGACTGATCCGCCAGGATCGCGACCTCAGGGTGGACTTCTTCCGCGGCCTCGCGCTGTGGATCATCTTCGTCAATCACATCCCCGGCAATTGGCTCGGGCTGGTCACGCCGCGGAACTACGTGCTGGCGGACGCGGCCGAGACCTTCGTGCTGCTGGCCGGCTACGGGGCAGGCCTCGCCTACGGAAGGCTGATGGACCGGCAGGGCTGGTTCTTAGCGGTTTCGCGCGTGCTCGGACGGGTGTTCACGCTCTACGTCGCGCACATCTTCCTGCTGGTCGTGTTCACCGCCCAGGTCGGCTATTCGGCGGACCGGCTGGATGCCCACGTCTATCTCGACGAGCTGCAGCTCGACCCCTTCGCGCGCGAGCCCTACCGCGCGCTGCTGGAGGCGCTGCTGCTGCGCTATCAGCCCTCCTTCCTGAACATCCTGCCGCTCTACATCGTGCTGCTCGCCATGTTCGCCCTGGCGATGCCGCTGCTGCGGCGGACCTGGCTGATGCTGGGGGCCTCGGCGGCGCTCTACGTCGCGACGCGGACCTTCGACTGGGACCTGCCCTCCTGGGGCGGCGAGGGCTGGTTCTTCAACCCGCTCGGCTGGCAGCTCCTGTTCTTCATCGGCTGCGCGCTCGGATACCAGCCGCGGGGGAAGGGCGCGCCGCTCACCGTGCCCTACCGGCGGTCCCTGGTCGCGCTCTCGCTCGCGCTGCTCGCGGTCGGCGTGGTGGCGACCCAGCTCCTCTACTTCCGCTGGGATTTCGCCGAGCAGCGGCTGCCGGCGGCGCTGGCGCGCTTCCTCGCCGGGATCGACAAGGCGGCGATGCACCCGATGCGGCTCGGCTCGATGCTGGCGCTGACCTACCTCGCGGGGCATTTCATCCCGCGCACGGCGGGCTGGCTGTACAGTCGCGCGGCGGCGCCGCTGGTGCTGATGGGGCAGCAGGCGCTGCCGGTGTTCTGCGCCGGCATCGCCCTCTCCTTCCTCGGCCGGGTGGCGCTCGAGATCTCCGATGCCTGGCCGATGCAGCTCCTTGTCAACCTGGCGGGGCTGGCGCTGCTGGTCCTGCTCGCCGCGCTGACCGCTTGGTACGGGGCGGAGAAGCACGCGGCCCGACGCAGCGCAGCGCCGCCGGCCGCCGTCGCCGGTCCCGCCACGGCGCCGGTCGGCGGTCCCGTCCCTGCCGCGGGCCCGGCCGCGGCGGCGTCCCCTCCGGGCACGGCCGCTGCCTTGCCCGCGGTCACCCACGGCGATAGCGGGTAGCAGCATGCGTCGAATGCGGAACGTTCTGGTCGCGATCGGCTGCGCCGGGCTGCTGCTTGCCCCCCCGGGGCCGGCCGGCATGCGTTCCGCCGAGGCTGGCCCTGCACCGGAGGGGGCCGTCGCCTGCGGCGCGCCGGCGGAGCTGCTCCGCGCCCAGCAGCCCCTCGGCGGGATGGCGTCGGGCATCGCCGCCGGGCGGCTGCGGATTCTCGCCGTCGGCTCTGCCTCGGTGCACGGCCCGGGCGGGAGCGGCGAGGCGGCCGCCTGGCCGAACCGGCTGGAGGCGCTCCTGCGCGAGCGCCTGCCCGGCGTGCGGGTGGAGGTCCAGGTGCGCGGCGGCCGCGGCCTGACGACGACCGACCAGTGGGCGCTGATCGCCGAGGTATTGAAGCGCGGGCCCCGGCCCGACCTCGTGATCTGGCAGGCCGGCGCGACCGAGGTGGCGCGTGGCCTGCCTGTCGAGGCCCTCACCGAGGGACTGCTGCCGGGCCTCGACCGGCTGCACACCCTGGGTGTGGACACGGTGGTGATGGATCTGCAGTTCAGCCGCTTCCTGCGCGCCCATGCCGACGTCACCGCCTACCGCGAGGCCCTGGCGATCGCCGCCGCCGGCGGCGACGCCCCGCTCTTCCCGCGCTACGAATTGATGCAGGCCTGGGCCGAAGCCGAGCGGGTGGACCTCGAGCGGACGCCACGCGACCGGCGCACCGCTGCCGTGGACATGCTGAACGACTGCATTGCCCGGGCCCTGGCGGAGTTCCTGCTCAGCGGGGTGCAGGAAGCGCGCCGCTGAATCGTGAGGGCGGACCAGGATCGGCCGCCGAGCGCCCGACCGCATGCGGACGGTTGCAGGAGCGCAACACGACCGCGCAACAAACCACACGACTCGAAGCGAGCCGTGGAACCGACCGGCCCTTTGCGGGCTTAACCCGCGCGATGGATGGATTCCTCTCAGAGAAGGAGCGCCAGCCCCCCGCCCCCGGCGCGGCCGCGGGATCGTCGGCTCGCCGCCGCGCGAAACCGGCTGCGGTGGCGCGGCAGGCGGCCTTCGACCACTGGCTCCAGCAGGAACTCACGCGCCTTTACGGCGCGGCGCTGCACGAGCCGCTGCCCGACAGCCTGCTGCGCCTGCTCGACGAGAGGCTGCCCCCGAAGGGCGACTGACGACGTCCGGGTCCGGCCGCGAGCCTACCGGCGGCCGATCAGAACAGCCCGACGATCCGCCCCTCCGCGTCCAGCCCGATCTGCTCGGCCGCCGGGTGCCGCGGCAGGCCGGGCATGGTCATGATGTCCCCGCAGATCGCGACGACGAAGCCGGCGCCGGCGGAGAGCCGTACCTCGCGCACCGGCAGAACATGGCCCTCCGGCGCGCCGAGCAGAGTGGGATCGGCGGAGAAGCTGTACTGCGTCTTGGCGACGCAGACCGGCAGGCGACCGAAGCCCTGCTCCTCCCAGCGCGCGAGGCGGGCCGCCACGGGGGGCGGGATCTGCACCTCGGCGGCGCGGTAGATCTCCCGCGCGATGGTGCGGAGCTTGTCGGCGAGCGGCATCGCCTCCGGATAGAGCGGAGCGAAGCCGGCGGTCTTCTCGGCGATGGCGGCCTTCACTGCGCGCGCGAGGCCGAGCGCGCCGGCGGCGCCGTCCGCCCAATGGGTGCAGAGGACGGCCTTGACGCCGAGGCGCGCCATCGCCCGTACCACCCCC
>JADGHI010000021.1 GCA_019689515.1 Acetobacteraceae bacterium
TTAATCGGACGTACGGGCCCGCCGTAGCCGGGGGGGCGAGGGGGGGGCGCGTGGGCCCTGCACCCGCGGCCCAAGCCCGTGGCCGCGCATCATAGGGGGTGGTCCGGGGGTCGCAACTCGCGCCTGGATTGGCGACGCGCCGGGGCCGCACCGCAAATGGGCTCTTGCTGCCCGCATATTGGGCGATCTGCCGACAGGATCGGCAAATCCATGCCTCGCAGGCGGAATTTCCCGCCCTCCGCTGATTGAAGGCCCGGCACGCCGCGTGCGATATCCGCCCCGCCTTCGTCGCCCCCACCGGGCGGCGGGGCGGCGGCCGGGCCGGGAAACCGACCGGACCGGACGCCCTCGCGCCGGCCGAAGCGGATGCCGCGCGCGGAGTGCAGGATGCGACCGGAAGGCGGGCCAGGCACAGGCGATGAAGAAGATCGAGGCCATCATCAAGCCCTTCAAGCTCGACGAGGTGAAGGACGCGCTGCACGAGATCGGCCTTCAGGGCCTGACGGTGATGGAGGCGAAGGGCTTCGGCCGCCAGAAGGGCCATACCGAGCTCTACCGCGGCGCCGAATACGTCGTGGACTTCCTGCCGAAGGTGAAGATCGAGGTGGTCTGCTCGGACGACCTGGCCGAGCGCGCCATCGAGGCGATCCAGCAGGCCGCGCGCACCGGCCGCATCGGCGATGGCAAGATTTTTGTAACGGAGGTTCAGGAGGTCATCCGCATCCGCACCGGCGAACGGGGCGAGGACGCGGTCTGACCGCAGCAGCATCACCGGCCACACCGCGATGCCCCGGAGGGCGCGCGGCAGGCCGGGAACGCCGGTGCGCGCGCGGGTAGGTGTCGGCGCCGCGCCGGCGATGACGGGACAGGACGGGCACCAGCAGGGGATCAGAGGACCGCACACATGGCGAAGAAGCCCGCAAGCGGCGGCGCGAACGGCGGCGTCTCCAAGGTCATGGAGATGATCAAGGAGCACAGCGTGGAGTACGTGGACTTCCGGTTCACGGACCCGCGCGGCAAGTGGCAGCACACCGCCCAGCACGTCTCTACGATCGACGAGGAGATCTTCGAGAGCGGGGTGATGTTCGACGGCTCTTCGATCGCCGGCTGGAAGGCGATCAACGAGTCCGACATGATCCTGATGCCGGATGCCGAGACGGCCTGCATGGATCCGTTCGCGGCCAAGCCCTCGCTGATCCTGTTCTGCGACATCGTCGAGCCCTCGACCGGCCAGCTCTACAACCGCGACCCGCGCAGCACCGCGAAGAAGGCCGAGGCCTACCTGAAGAGCAGCGGCATCGGCGACACCGCCTTCTTCGGGCCGGAGGCCGAGTTCTTCGTCTTCGACTCGGTGAAGTTCGGCACCGGTGGCAATTACGGCATCTACCAGCTCGACTCGACCGAGGGCCCGGGCGCCAGCCTGAAGGACTACCCCGAGGGCAACATGGGCCACCGCCCGGGCGTGAAGGGCGGCTACTTCCCCGTTCCGCCGGTGGACAGCGAGAGCGACCTGCGCGCCGAGATGCTCTCCACCATGGGCGAGATGGGCGTGGTGATCGAGAAGCACCACCACGAGGTGGCGCAGAGCCAGCACGAGCTCGGCATGAAGTTCGGCCCGCTGGTGCGCATGGCCGACCACCTGCAGATCTACAAGTACGTCATCCACAACGTCGCGCACAGCTACGGCAAGACCGCGACCTTCATGCCGAAGCCGATCTACGGCGACAACGGCAGCGGCATGCACGTGCACCAGTCCATCTGGAAGGACGGCAAGCCGCTCTTCGCCGGCAACGGCTATGCCGACCTGTCGGAGACGGCGCTTTACTACATCGGCGGCATCATCAAGCACGCCAAGGCGCTGAACGCCTTCACCAACCCGACGACCAACAGCTACAAGCGGCTGATCCCGGGCTTCGAGGCGCCGGTGCTGCTCGCCTACTCGGCGCGCAACCGCTCCGCCTCCTGCCGCATCCCCTACGCGACCAGCCCGAAGGCGAAGCGCGTCGAGGTGCGGTTCCCGGATCCGGGCGCGAACCCCTACCTCGCCTTCGCGGCGATGCTGATGGCCGGCCTCGACGGCATCCGCAACCGCATCCATCCGGGCGACCCGATGGACAAGGACCTCTACGACCTGCCGCCGGAGGAGCTGAAGGGCATCCCGACGGTGTGCGGCTCGCTCCGCGAGGCGCTGCAGTCGCTGGAGGCGGACCACGAGTTCCTGCTCGCGGGCGACGTGTTCTCGAAAGACCAGATCGAGAGCTACATCGAGCTCAAGTGGCAGGAGGTGTACCGCTTCGAGCACACCCCGCACCCGGTCGAGTTCGAGATGTACTACTCGATCTGAGCCGTCTCGGGCCCAGGTTTCGGAAGGACGGGCTCCGCCGCAAGGCGGGGCCCTTTTCCGTTGCCGCGGGTGTGCCGCGGGTGGCGACGCCGATCGCCCGCCGCCGGCGAAGCATCCGCGCCGCAGGCCGGCCCGCTCACCCCCGGGCACCAGGGCCGCGCCAAGCGGAAACCGGCCGGCGGATCGTTCGCGGGCCTTGACCTTCCCACGATGGGAAGCCCCACCTGCGGCGCAGAACGAGTCACCGCCACGGAAGGGGACCCCATGGCCCCGGATGCCAGCCTCGCCGCCCAGCCACGCCAGGCCACCTCAGGACCGGCCGGCGCAGCGCTGACCCTGCCGATCGAGGGCATGACCTGCGCCTCCTGCGTCCGTCGCGTCGAGAAGGCGCTGGCCGCTGTGCCCGGCGTGGCGCAGGCAAGCGTGAACCTCGCCACAGAGCGCGCCGCGCTGCGCTTCGCCGGCCCGCCCGACCTCCCCGCGGTCCTCGGTGCCGTCGAGCGCGCGGGCTACGCCGTGCCCGAGGAGACGACGGAGCTCTCGATCGAGGGCATGACCTGCGCCTCCTGCGTCGGCCGGGTCGAGCGCGCGCTGCGGGCCGTGCCCGGGGTGCTCGATGCCTCGGTGAACCTCGCGACCGAGCGCGCCGTCGTGCGCCACATCGGCGGCGGCGCGGTGGACGCCGGGGCGCTCGAGGCGGCGGTGCGCCGCGCCGGCTACGAGGCAAGGCGGATCGCCCTCGATGCCGCCGAGGCCCGTGTGGACCGCGAGCGCGAGAGCCGGGAGCGCGAGCTGCGCGCGCTCCGCCGTGCCACGCTGCTCGCCGCCCTGCTCACGCTGCCGCTCGTCCTGCTCGAAATGGGCGCGCATCTCGTGCCGGCGGTGCACCACTGGGTCGCCGCCACGATCGGAATCCAGACCTCCTGGTACCTGCAATTCGTGCTGGCGACGCTGGTGGTGTTCGGTCCCGGGCTGCGCTTCCAGCGCAAGGGCTGGCCGAACCTGCTGCGCGGCGCGCCCGACATGAACTCGCTGGTCGCGATCGGCACCGGCGCCGCCTGGGCCTACTCCACCGTCGCCACCTTCGCGCCCGCATTGCTGCCGGCGGATGCGCGCAACGTCTATTTCGGGGCCGCGGCGGTGATCGTCGCGCTGATCCTGCTCGGCCGCTACCTGGAGGCGCGCAGCAAGGGCCGCACCTCCGAGGCGATCCGGCGCCTGATCGGCCTGCAGGCCAGGACCGCGCGCGTCGAGCGCGGCGGGAAGGCCGTGGAGGTCCCGGTGGCGGAAGTGCGCGCCGGCGACATCGTGCTGGTGCGGCCGGGCGAACGGGTGCCGGTGGACGGCGAGGTGACCGACGGCGCCTCCTTCGTGGACGAGAGCATGATCACCGGGGAGCCGCTGCCGGTCCGGAAGGAGGCCGGCGCGCGGGTCGTCGGCGGCACGGTCAACAAGGCCGGCGCCTTCCGCTTCCGCGCCACCGCCGTCGGCGCCGACACTGTGCTTGCGCAGATCGTGCGCATGGTGGAGCAGGCGCAGGGCTCCAAGCTGCCGATTCAGGCGCTGGTGGACCGCGTGACCATGTGGTTCGTGCCGGCGGTGATCGCGGTCGCCGCCCTCACCTTCGTGGCCTGGCTGGCCTTCGGCCCGGACCCGGCCCTGACCTTCGCGCTGGTCAACGCGGTGGCGGTGCTGATCATCGCCTGCCCATGCGCGATGGGCCTCGCCACGCCGACCTCCATCATGGTCGGCACCGGCCGCGCGGCCGAGCTCGGCATTCTGTTCCGCAGGGGCGAGGCGCTGCAGACGCTGCGCGAGGCCCAGGTGGTCGCGATGGACAAGACCGGCACCCTGACCAAGGGCCGGCCCGAGCTGACCGACCTGATCCCCGCCCCGGGCTTCGACGAGGCCGAGATCCTGGCTCTGATCGCCGCCGTCGAGGCGCGCTCCGAGCACCCCGTGGGCGAGGCGATCGTCGAGGCGGCGCGCCGGCGCGGCCTGCCGGTGGCCGAGGTGGCGGACTTCGAGGCGGTGCCGGGCTACGGCATAGCCGCCACCGTGAACGGCCGTCGCGTGGCTGTCGGGGCCGACCGCTACATGGCCCGGCTCGGCCTCGACGTGGCTGCGTTCGCCAAGGCAGCGGCGCGGCTCGCCGACGAGGGCAGGACGCCGCTCTACGCCGCCGTGGACGGGCGGCTCGCCGCCGCCGTCGCGGTGGCCGATCCGATCAAGGAGACGACGCTCGCGGCCATCGAGGCGCTGCACCGCCTCGGCCTCAGGGTCGCGATGGTCACAGGCGACAACCGCCGCACGGCGGAGGCCATCGCGCGGCGCCTCGGCATCGACGAGGTGGAGGCGGAGGTGCTGCCGGACGGCAAGGTGGCGGTGGTCGAGCGGCTGAAGGCGCGCGGACGGCGCAGGGTCGCCTTCGTCGGTGACGGCATCAACGACGCGCCGGCCCTGGCGGCCGCGGATGTCGGCCTCGCCGTCGGCACCGGCACCGACATCGCGATCGAGAGCGCGGACGTGGTGCTGATGTCGGGCGATCTGCGCGGGGTGCCGAACGCGATCGCGCTGAGCCAGGCGACGATCCGCAACATCCGGCAGAACCTGTTCTGGGCCTTCGCCTACAACGCCGCGCTGATTCCGGTGGCAGCCGGCGTCCTCTGGCCGGCCTTCGGCGTGCTGCTCTCGCCGGTCCTCGGCGCGGCGGCCATGGGGCTGTCGAGCGTCTTCGTGGTCAGCAACGCGCTGCGCCTGCGCGCCTTCCGGCCGCCCATGGCGGTGGCGGGCGGCGGCGGCGCGGTGGAGCAGGAGCCGGCGGCGGCTGCGGGCGCCGCTACACGCCCGGCGGCGGCCTCCTGACGGCGGTACCGGGAAGAGGACGAGGCGAAGGACAGCGTCGGTCCGAAGCGCGCCCTCCGCGCCTCACGCCGCAGAGAGCGTCGTCCTGCCCTCGTCGGCGAGCCGCGCCGCCGCCTCGCCGAAGGCAGCCACGTCGAGGCCGAGCCGGGCCATGTAGCGGTCGGCTCCCTCGCTCCGTCGAAGGCCTGGCCGGCGCGCCGGAATGGCCCGCCCTGCGGGCTCTGCTGCCCGACTTGTCCGGGCTCAGAATCGTGGATCTCGGCTGTGGCTTCGGCTGGTTCTGCCGATGGGCGCGCGAGCAGGGGGCGGCGCAGGTCCTGGGGCTCGACGTCTTGGAAAGGATGCTCGCCCAGGCGAAGGCATCCACCGCGGATGCCGCGATCGCTTACGAGCGGGTGGACCTGGAGCGACTCGACCTCCCCGAGGCCCGCTTCGGGCTGGCCTACAGCTCGCTCGTCCTGCACTACATCGAGGTTGCCGCGCCCCTGCGGGCCCAGATCCATCGCGCGCTGGTGCCAGGCGGGCGCCTGGTCTTCTCGATGGAGCATCCGATCTACGCGGCCCCGACGCGCTCTGGCTGGTCGCTCGACACGGAGGGCGGAAGCGCTGGCCCGTCGATTGCTACCTTGTCGAAGGACCCCGCCGGCACCATCGGGACCACGCTCAACCTCCTCATCCGCTCCGGCTTCACGATCAGGCATGTGGAGGAGTTCTGCCCGACCGCCGCGCAGATCGCAGCCGACCCGGCGCCAGCGGAGGAACGCGAGCGGCCGATGTTCCTGCTGGTGGCGGCGCAACGGTAGAGGCGCCGGTCCGCCGAGGCGGGCGTGGAGCATCGGGCGTCCGGCCAAGGCGCCATGCATGGGCGTCAGGGGTCAGCGCCGGCGGTGCCGCTGTCTTGCCGCGGCGTCCGTGCTAAATCCCGCCCTCGCGGTGCCCCGTTGGGCACCCCCTCATCCCAGAAACGTTGCGGATTTCCACTGTGGAACTGACCAGCGACCAACGCGCCGCCGCAGAGGCGTGCGGCTGTTCCGTCGTGCCTGCGACCGATGATCACGTCTGGCGCCTGACCATGCAGCGGCGCATCTTCCGGATCGACGGGAAGCCCTATCTCGTCGTGCGCGACGGGTTCAACGAGACTCATGCGACGCTCGCCGCCCTGCTGGAGCGGCATCGCGCCAGCCAGGCGCACCGTGCGGCGCAGGCCCCCGTGGAGTCTCTGCCCCCGCGCGTCGCCACGCCCGACACACCGCCGCCGGCCGCCGCCACGCCGGAATCCCAGCCCCGCGAAGAGCAACCCGCCGAGCAGCACGAAACCGCGGAAGCTCCGGCGGCAGAGAAGAAGACCAGGAAGCCCCGCGCGAAGCCCGAGGCCCGCAGCGAAGCGGAACCACCCTCCGCGCCGGAGGCGGAGGCCGAGCCCTCCGAGGCCGAGGCGATGCTCGCCGAGGTAGCGGCGACCCAGTCCGATGAGTCAGGGGCACGGGTGGTGGGCCGGCGGCGCGCCGGCCAGCCGAAGACGCCGAGATGGGCGGTGGCGGGGAAGGCGCGGCGCGGCCGGCTTCGCTGAGGCAGGGCAGGATGGGTGGCGCGGATGCGGCGCACCGTCCGCGCGCCGGCCGGAGCGCGCGCGGCGTCGCTCGCCGCGGCTGCGATTGACGCCAAAGCGCCCGACTGCACGGCCCGCCCGCGGGCGCGGAAGCGCCGGATCGGCCGGCGGCGACCATCCGTTCCCGCGAGGCCCGCGCGAAACGGTGCGCCGCCGAGCCGAGAACCGGCGAGGGAGGCCGCGCGGCATCCGAGGTCGTGTTCGCTCGTTCTCTCCGGACCACGCCACGTTTCCCAGGCGGGAGGAACGAGATGCCCAGCAACGGCAATGACGATCGCCTCCCCGGCCTGCCGCTCGGCGGCCCTCCGGCGCGCGGGCCGGACGAGATCTACCCGGCCGACACCGTCGCGCGGGTGCGGACCGCCTCGGGCGAGGAGGTCGAGGTGGCGAGCATCCGGGTCGCGCCAGCCGACCTCGTCAAGCTGCGGGAGGCCGTGACCGCGCTCGGCGGCGTCGTGGAGACGCCGGCCTCGGTCGATCCCGACGATCGCGTCGTCGGGACCGGCAGCGTCGCGCTGGTGCACCCAATGGGCGAGGACGGGATGTACCTCGTGGACCTGCGCAGCCGCGAGCCCGGCTGGGTGCTGCGCGTGTTCACCACCTACCGCGACGCGCAGGTGATCTAACTCTCCGGGGCAGCGGATGCCTGCAGCCCCCCGGGCGCAGCGGGATCATCTGCCGCCCGATGCCGCCGGAGCGTTCAGCCGCGCGGTCGCCCGGAGCGCCGCGAGGTGCTCGCGCATGAAGGGCGCAAGGCCGGGCGCGGCCAGCAGTGCTTCGGGCGCCACGAAGCGCGCCGCCACGATCTCCCGGTTGTCGATGGTGATCCGCGGCTCCGCCGCGAGGTGCAGTTCGAAGACTCGCACGTGGTCGTGGCGGAAGTCCCACTCGGAGACGATCTCGCGCACCAGCACGAGATCCTCGGCTGCGACCCGGAGCCCGAGTTCCTCGGCAAGTTCCCGCCGCGCCGCCTCCCGTGGGGTCTCGCCCCGGTGTATGCCGCCACCGGGCCAGGAGGGATTCGGCCGGTAGGACTGCCGCACGGCCAGGATGCGTCCCGCGTACCAGACCGCCACGACGGCCCCTCATGGCGCGGGCGGTGCAACCACCACCGGAGCCGGGCCAGGCGAAAGCCGAGGCGGTAGGCGACCTGCCAGAGGCGGTCCGTCACCCCTGCCCTGTCGCCGCGAGCAGGTCGCGGTATTCGGGGTGGCGCTCGATCCAGGCGGCAACGAAGGGGCATCGCGCGACGACGCGCAGCCCCTTGGCCCGCGCATCGTCGAGCGCACCGCGCACCAGGGCCGAACCGACGCCCTTGCCCGCCATCGCTTCCGGTACCTCGGTGTGGACGAAGGTGATCGTGTCGCCCTGCCTGCGGTAGTCGGCATGTGCGATCGCGCCGTCGCGTGACAGCTCGTAGCGGTGACGAGCGGCGTTGTCGGTGACCTCGTGCGGCATGGGACCTCAACTCCCCGATGGTTCGATATCCGGTGCGAGGCGCGCCTGCGGGCCACCGGGCGATTTCCGCTCCTCGTCCTCGGGACCGACCGAGCGGCCTGCCCGCCCCCGCCGCTCGCTGCCGGTCTCCGGGTCCTCCACGACCAGCAAGGTGCGGCGTTCGGCGTCGCGCCCGATCGTCACGACGAAGGATGCCCCGTCGCGCCCGCCCTCGGCCTCGACCAGCTCAAGGATGCCCCATCCGGGCCACTCCCGCACAACCAGCGCCTCGATCCGCTCCCTCTCCACCGCGCCTCTCCCGTCCCGGCGATGATCCGGTCTCGATCGGAAACGCCGGGCCAGGATCACGGATCCAATGCCTCCAGACGGCTGCCGAGCGGGATCGCCCTGCGGGAGCAGAAACCGCTGGCCGCCGCCGTGCATTCGGGTCAGGCGGAGGCATGGCGCGCATCGTGAGGGGGTACCGGGCCGGCGCGTGACGTCCGAAGGCGCCGCGCGACGAACCGCGAGCACCTCCCGCTCAACCGGGCGAGCGTCGCACTGCAACGCCGTACCAGAACAATGCCGAGCAGACGCTCATCAGCAGCGCGCCGCCCGAGTCGGCGAGGAACACCTGGGCCCGCTCGGCGCCAGTCATCGCAAGCAGCACCAAACTCGCGGCGGTCAGGATGGAGAGAGCACTCAGGCGGCGAAACATGCTGTCGTCTCCTGCCGGCCGTTGATCCGGGCTGCGCATGTCGCGAAGCTTGGCGGGCGATACCGCAACGGCGCGGTTGACCGAGCATCCCGGCCCGCGCGTGGCGAGGCGAGGTCCCACGTTGCGCGATCGAGCAGAATTCAATGCGCCATCGGCGCGATCGGTTGAGAGCCGAACAGCACTGAACAGTACGTGGCGAGCGCGCCCGGCACGATTCAACTCAAGGTACGGACCGATGCGCGGCGTTGTCGCAGTGACCGCGGATGGAGGACCGCACTCGGAGGCAACCGACTCGGCGTCGCCGCACAGGACAACGGAGCAGGCGCGGAATAGGTACAACGCGTCAGCCAGGATGGTGCTGGCGATGATGCTCGCCTCCAGCGCCGCCGCAGCTCCACGCACAGCCACGGCATGCATTCCGGCGCGAACGGGTGGTGTGCCGGGCGATGCGGCGTCGGGCCGACCATCGGAGGGCGATGCGTCCGTCAGGCCTCGTCGATGCCCCAGGCGCCGCGCTCCGATTCCCGGCGGCGGATCGCTTCCATATTCTCCCGCTCCACCGCGTCCTCGCTGGCCCGGCGGCGCGCGGCGCCCTCGGGGTCAAGCGCCGCCTCGATCTCGAACGCCGCCGCGCGGAGCCGGGCGGCGGCGAGCGCAGGCACGCCATCGCGCTTCGCCATCTCCAGCAGCGGCCAGAGCCTGGCCTGCATCTCGGTCAGGTGGCGGCGGAGGTCGTCTTCAAGCGTCGTCATGGTCGTCGCGGGCTCCCCAGGCGAGCTTCCCATCAACGCGGCAGGCGCGCCGCAGATGACCGCCGGCAGGGCGTTCCGGATGCACCGAAAGGCTCGGACGCTGACCGATGGTCGCCGCCGGCGTCGAGATGCGGTGCGTGCCCTTGCGCCCTCGGCGACTGCACCACGCGGTGGACGGAGCCGTGGGTGCAGTGGCCCGGGTGGAGCAGGACGGAGATCGCTCCCCCGAAGGGAGGCGGAGCTGGCAAATTTTTCCAACATCACGGGCGATTCCAGATATATTATTCTTTTTTCGCCGTGTCTCTTGCGCCCAACGAGAAAATCCTGCTTCTTGCGGCCGAATTGCCAACCGGCCCGCGAGGAGCCTCCCGGACGTGTCCAAGGTCTATGTGATCCACGAGAACGACGCCTGGGTGGAGCCGCTGCGTCGCGCCTTCGCGGCGCTCGGCACGCCACACGAGGAATGGTTCCTCGACCGCGGCCTGCTCGATCTGCGCCGCCCGCCGCCCGAGGGCGTGTTCTACAACCGCATGAGCGCCTCCTCGCACACCCGCGGCCACACCTACGCCCCCGAATACGCCGCGGCAGTGCTCGAGATGCTGGAGCGCCACGGCCGCACCGTGGTGAACGGCCGCCGCGCCTTGCAGCTCGAGCTGAGCAAGGTAGCGCAGTACGAGGCGCTGGCCGTGCACGGCATCCCCACCCCCGAGACCATCGCAGTGATCGGCCTCGAGAACATCCCGGACGCGGCGGAACGGCTCGGCTACCCCCTGATCCTCAAGCACAACCGCGCCGGCAAGGGCCTCGGCGTGCGGCTTGTGCTGAGCGCGGCGGGGCTGGCCGACGCGCTCGCGGCGATCGAGGCCAGCACCGATCCCCATGCCCACCCGCGCGACGGCATCTGGCTCGTGCAGCGCTACATCCGCGCGCCGGAGCCCTTCATCACTCGCGCCGAGTTCATCGGCGGCAAGTTCCTCTACGCCGTCCGCGTGGACACCTCTGAGGGCTTCGAGCTCTGCCCCGCGGACCAGTGCCAGGTCGAGCCCGGCGCGGCCTGCCCGGCGACGGCCGCGCCCGCCGAGAAGTTCCGCGTGATCGAGGGCTTCAGCCACCCGCTGCTTCCGCGCATGGAGGCGTTCCTGGCGGCCAACGGCATCGGCATCGGCGCGATCGAGTTCATCACCGACGAGCAGGGCCGCACCTTCGCCTACGACGTCAACACCAACACCAACTACAACCCCGATGCCGAGCGCCGTGCCGGCGTCTCCGGCATGGGCGCGGCGGCGCGCTACCTGACGGAGCTGCTGGCGCGCCAGCAGCAGGTCGCGGCGGCCGCCTGACGGCAAGGGCTGGGCGCCGCCCGGCCCGGCGGCGTTCCGCACGGGCGTGCAGCCCGTCGAGCCCGCGATTGCCCCCGGCGGGCGCCCGGTGCCACGCTCCGTGCACCGTCGGCGCCGCGCCGGCCCGGACCGCCTTCCGCCCCCCGCGCTACGAGGAGCTTCCCATGGCCCGCGTCCGCAGCATCCCCTCCAGCGAACTTCCGCGCGACCTCGCCGAGATCTACGAGCGCTTTGCCTCCAGCTACGGCCCGTTCCGCAACCAGGTGGCCGTGTTCGCGCATGTGCCCTCCGCACTGCGCCACCTGATGTCGCTGCTGATGGAGCTGCGCGAGGCGAAGACCCTGCCGAAGCGCTACCTGGAGATCGCCATTGTCGTCGTCTCCAAGCTGAACGAGTGCCACTACTGCGTCGCGCACCACAAGCCCTTCCTCGCGGTCGAGGGCCTCTCGCCCAAGGCCATCGACAACATCCTCGCCCCCGACAACCCCGAGCTCGACGAGGTGGACCGGCTCGTCGTCGAGTACGCGAAGGTGGCGTGGGAAACGCCGAACCGCATCCGGGACTCCATGTTCGAGCGACTGCGCAAGCACTTCACCGAGGCGCAGATCGTGGAGCTGACCCTGCGCATCACGCTCTGCGGCTTCTTCAACCGCTTCAACGACGCGCTGCAGATCGAGGAGGAAGCGGAAGCGCAGGAGAAGCTCGCCGCCCTCGCCGCCGAATAGGACCAGCGGTGGCAGAGGGGTTGCGCGCCGAGGGCCTGCGCAAGCGCTTCGGCGGCGTGGCGGCGGTGGACGGCGTGTCCATCGCCCTCGCCCCGGGCGAGATCGCAGCGGTGATCGGGCCCAACGGCGCCGGCAAGTCCACGCTGTTCGACCTGCTTTCCGGCGTGACCGCGCCGGATGCGGGGCGCATCCTGCTGGGCGGCGTCGAGGCGACCGGGTTGCCGCCGCACCGCATCGCGCGGCTCGGCCTGACGCGTACCTTCCAGGTTTCGCGCGAGCTGGGGCGCCTCACCGTGCTCGAGAACCTGCTGCTCGCCGCGCCGGACACCACGGGCGAGCGGCTCCGCGACGTCTTCCTGCGCCCCGGCGCGGTCCGGCGCGCCCAGGCGGCGTCCGTCGAGGCCGCCCGGACCGTGCTCGCCGAGGTCGGCCTCGCCGGCCGGGAGGACGCGCTGGCGCAGGAACTGTCCGGCGGGCAGCGCAAGCTGCTCGAACTCGGCCGCGCGCTGATGACCGGCGCGCCGCTCGTGCTGCTCGACGAGGTCGGGGCGGGGGTGGCGCCGGCGCTGCGCCGCGCGCTCTGCGAGGTGGTGGCGCGGCTGCGCGCGAAGCACGGCCGCGGCTTCCTGCTGGTGGAGCACGACATGGGCGTGGTGGCGCGGCTTGCGGACCGCGTCGTCGTGATGGCCGAAGGGCGCGTTCTCACCGAAGGCACCTACGAGACGATCCGCCGCGACGACCGCGTGATCGAGGCCTATCTCGGCGCAACGCCGGCCGCCGTCGCCGCATGACCTTGCTGACCGTGGAGGCGCTCGCCGCTGGCTATGGCGGGCGCGAAGTGGTGTCGGACGTGTCGCTCGTGGTCGGGGAAGCCGAGCTCGTCGCGCTGCTCGGGCCCAACGGTGCCGGCAAGTCCACGTTGCTCGGCGCCATCGCCGGATCGCTGCGCCCGATGCGCGGGCGCGTCCTGCTCGGAGGGCGCGAGGTGACGGGGCTGGACCCGGCGGCGCTCGCCGCCGCCGGCGCGGCGCTGGTGCCGCAGCGGCGCAACGTGTTCCGCAGCCTCAGCGTCGCGGAGAACCTGGCGATCAGTGCCTGGCCCGACCGCCGGCAGGCGGCGAGGCGGCGCGACGAGGTGCTGGCCCTGTTCCCGGCGCTCGCGGGCGCGCTGCGCAAGCCGGCGGGGCTGCTCTCCGGCGGGCAGCGGCAGATGCTGGCGCTCGGCATGGCGCTGATGGCCGGGCCGCGCCTGCTGCTGCTGGACGAGCCGACCGCCGGCCTCTCGCCGGCGCTGGTCGAGGAGGCGCTGCTCGCCGTCACGGAACTGAAGCGCGCCGGCGTCGCAGCCCTGCTCGTGGAGCAGAACGCGCGCGAGGCGCTGCGCCACGCGGACCGGGCCATCGTCCTCGCCGCCGGCCGCGTGGTGCGCGAAGGCAGCGCGACAGAGCTGCTGGCGGCCCCCGATCTCGGCGCGCTCTTCCTGGAGGGCGCGGCATGATGCAACTGCTTCTCGACGCGCTGGGCGCGGCCGCGGTGGTCGCACCCGCCGCGGTGGGCTTCTCGCTGCTCTTCGCGCTGCTCGGCTTCGCCAATTTCGCGGTCGGTGCCTATGTCGCGGTCGGCGCCTTCGCGACCTGGAGCGCGAACGGCCTGCTTGGCTGGCCGCTCCTCGCATCCGCCGCGCTGGCGGCGGTGGTGACGGGCCTCGTGGTGCTGGCCTGCGATGCGGCCGTGTTCCGGCCCCTGCGCGGCGCGCCGGGCTGGGCGCTGCTGATCAGCTCGGTCGCGCTGTCCTTCGTGCTGGAGAACCTGCTGCGCCTCGCCTTCCGCGGTGAGGTGCGCGGCTTCGACCTGCCGCTCGCGCGCCCGCTCGTCTTCGGCGATCTCCGCGTGCCGCCGGACCTGCTCTGGAGCGTCGGTGTGGCGGCCATCGCGCTCGTCGCGGTGCTGCTCGGCCTCCGCCTGCTGCCCTGGGGGCGCGCGCTGCGCGCCGCGGCGGACGACATGGCGCTCGCCGCGGTGCGCGGCATCCCGGTGGACCGGCTACGCGCCGGGGCGGCGGTGCTCGGCGGCGCCCTCGCCGGGCTGTCGGGCACGCTCGCGGGGATGAACCTCGCCATCGAGCCGGGCCTCGGCTGGGCGCTGACGGTACCGGTGATCGCCGCGGCGATCCTCGGCGGCATCGGTTCCGCGCCGGGGGCGGTGCTGGGCGCCCTGCTGATCGCGCTGGCCGAGGAGTTGGCGGCGCGTTTCCTCTCGCCCGCCTACCGGCCTGGCGTGGGCTTCGTCGCGCTGGCGCTGGCGCTGCTGCTGCGCCCGCAGGGCCTGCTCGGGCGGCCCGTGGCCGGAGGGCGTGACCGGTGACCTCCTACCTCATCGCCATCGCGACCTCGGCCGGCTTCTACGTGCTGCTCGCCCTCGCGCTGAACCTGCAATGGGGGATGACGGGGCTGGTCAATTTCGGAGTGGCCGGGCTCTACGCCCTCGGCGCCTATGCCAGCGCGCTGGCAACCGAGCGGCTTGGCCTGCCGGTCGCGCTCGCCCTGCCGCTGGCCGCCGCGGTCGGCGCGCTCGCCGCGCTTGGCCTGGCTGGCCTCTCGGCACGGCTCTCGGGCGACTACCTCGCCATCGTGACGCTCGGCTTCGCGGAGCTGGTCCGCCTCGCCGCGATGAACGAGGACTGGCTGACGCGTGGCACGCGCGGCATGGGCATCGCAACCCGTCCGCTGCCGGACTGGCTGGGACGCGAGGCCTATGCGCTGGCCTATCTCGGCCTCGTCCTGCTCGCGGTGCTGCTCGCCTACTGGGCTCTGGAGCGCATCCGCCGGGCGCCTTTCGGCCGCGTGCTGCGCGCGGTGCGCGAGGACCCGCTGGTCCCGGCCACGCTGGGCCGCGACGTGCAGGGCTTCCGGCTGCGCGCCTTCGCACTCGGTGGCGCGCTGATGGCGGTCTCCGGCTCGCTCTACGCGCACTGGGTGCTGAGCATCAGCCCGGACCATTTCCAGACGCCGGTGACCATCGTCACCTGGATGGCGGTGGTGATCGGCGGCGCCGGCAACAACCGCGGCCTCGTGCTCGGCGCGGCGCTGGTCATCGCCGTGCTGGAGGGCACGCGCTTCCTTGGCGGCGTGCTGCCGGGGCTGGATGCCGAGCGCCTGTCCGCGCTGCGCATCGTGCTGATCGGCGTTCTGCTGATCGCCGCCATCCGTCTCCGCCCGCAGGGCCTGCTGCCGGAGCCGCGCATCCGCGCGGCCGAACTCTCCGCCACTGCCGCTCCCCAAGGAGACCACCGCCCATGAGCCTGCTGATCCCCCGCCGTGCCGTCCTTGCTGCAGCCGGAGGCGCGCTGCTCGCCAGGCCCGCCCTGGTGCGCGCGCAGTCCAGCTCCGAGCCGATCCGCATCGGCAGCCTGACGCCGAACACCGGCGGCGGCGGGCAGTTCGGGCCGGAGATCGCCGAGGCGCACCGCAAGGTGGTCGAGCTGGTCAACAGCCAGGGCGGCGTGCTCGGCCGCCAGATCCGCCTCGTGCAGGAGAACGACGAAACCAACCCGGAGGCCGCGGTGCGCGCCGCGCGCAAGCTGATCGACGCCGACCGGGTGATGGCCCTGCTCGGCCTCTGGGCCTCTTCCTCGACCCTCGGCGTGCTGCCGCTGGCGGAGGCGGCGAATGTGCTGGTCTTCTGCACCTCCTCGTCCGACGACATCCCGCGCGCCAACCGCCGCGGCCTGGTGTTCAACTTCCAGCCGCTGAACGCCGCCTGGGGCGTCGCCCTCGCCCGCCTCGCCGCGCGGCGCGGCTTCCGCGAGGTCGCGGTCGCGGGCCCGAACAACGACTTCGCCACCTCGCTCGCGCACAGCTTCAAGGCCGCGCTCGAGGCCGAGGGCGGGCGCGTGGTGAACGACATCTTCTTCTACAACGCCACCCAGCCGAGCTACCGCGCCGAGGTGGAACGGCTGACGCGCGGCAACCCGCCGGCGCTGTTCATCCCTGGCTACGTGACCGACTTCACCGCGTTCTACCGGGACATCTACCGCTCCGGCTATCGCGGCCAGGTCTTCACCATCTCCTTCGCCGTCGGGCCGCAGTTCAAGCAGGCCGTGGGCGCGGCAGCGGACGGCATCCTGCATGGCTTCCCGGTGCCGCCCGTGGGCTCGCCGACCTACGACGCCTATCTGCGCTTCGTCGGCAAGACGCCGGACGGATCGGTGCAGAACCCCTATGGCTGCGCCGGCTTCGACCAGATCAACGTGCTGCTGTTGGCCATCGCCGCCGCGGGCACGGACAACGTGGACGCGGTGAAGGCGCAGATTCCGCGCGTCGCCAACGGCCCGGGCGAGCGGGTGACGACCTTCGCCGAGGGCCTCGCCGCGCTGCGTGCCGGCAAGACGATCAACTACGAGGGCGCCAGTTCCTCGGTCGAGTTCAAGCCGGACGGCATGCTGCTCGCGCGGGACTTCGAGCTCTACGAGATCAAGGGCGGACGCGACGTCTCGGTCGAGCGGATCACCAGTGCCGCCTGAGCATTCGTACCGCTCGCGGCGGCGATGCCGGCGCGAGCGGTGCAGGGCTGCGCGGGGTTGGATGGCGGGCTGAAATTTCGCATCGCTCGGGCCGGGTGCGGCCCCTCATCGCCCGATGCCTGACCGGCGGGACAGGTGAAGGAGAGTGCGGGGTGGCCGGCCCGGAGCGGCTGCCTGGCGGACCGACCCCGGTCTTGATGTCCGGCCGGATCGGCGCCACCTCGGAACCGTGCCAATCCACGAATGCCCACAGCGTCATATCCTTCCGGCGGAGGTGCGGCGGCCGTCGCTGCTGCGGGACAGCGCCGCCGATCACTGCCGCCAGCCGGCGCGGACACTCGGCCTTCTCGTCGTCTTGGCGGTGGGGGCGTGCGCCTCGGCTGCGGCCTCCCCCGAGGAGCCGACTTCCGCTGAAGCGGCCTGTGCCCGGCTCGCAGCGCGCTCCGATATCCTCGGCCGGCCCTGGGCGGAGGTGCAGCGGAGCGTGATGGCCCCGGAAGGAGGCCGTCTCCGCATCCTCCGCCCCGGCATGATGGCCACCATGGATTTCGATTCGAGGCGCCTCAACATCCACCTCGATCAGGAAGAGCGCGTGGTCCGTCTCGCTTGCGGTTAGTCCGCCTGGACGGGGTGATTCACATGGGGTGGTGCAAACGGCGTGGATGGCGCGCCCGGGAGGATTCGAACCCCCAACCCTTAGATCCTAGCACTACTTTGGCAGAACGGACGGAAGTCTGATTGCGAGGCTTCGGCTGCGATGCGGGCATCGTCGGCTGTGCGGGCCAGACAGATGCTGCTGCATGGCGCGCCGGACGGCGGGCAGGCCGGGCGCAGGCGGCGGTCCCGCGGTGCGTTCTTCCCCCCTCCGCGCCGGTGAGCCGCCGGGCTTGCAGAAAGGCATGGGCGATCGTGGTCATCAGCGCATGGCGGCGCAGCCCGGCCCATGATCGACCCTCGAAGTGGTCGAGGCCGAGCTCTTCCTTCGGCTGCTGGTGGGCCTGCTCACAGACCCAGCGCGCCTTGACCGTGGCGGCAAGGGCACGCAGCGAGGTGCCGGCGGGAAGGTTGGAGAGGTGGAATCTCCGCTCGCCGTTCGTGCGCCGCTCGCCGATGAGCCAGACCTCCTCACCCGGCATGTGCCGGTTGCCCAGGTCACCGATCCGCCGCGCCGGCCCGTCGGCGACGCGCACGCGCAGCGCCGCGAAGCGCGCTGAGGGCCGCCCCTTGGTGCCGCGGCGCCAGGAGATGGACCGCCATGCCGCGCCGGCGAGGACCGCCTCGGCCGGCGGCGACTTCCGATCAGGGATGTGGCGCCGGCGCGGTCGGCCGCGACCGGCGGCAGGAAAGATCCGCGCGACATCGGCCGGACACCCCTTGCATCACGCCGCGTGCCACACCGGAATCCCCTTCTCAAACACGCTCTTAGCTTGGCTTTGCACGTGCCGTGACGCGCGCGGACCGTCATG
>JADGHI010000545.1 GCA_019689515.1 Acetobacteraceae bacterium
GCTCCTTGCTGCGCACCATCGCGGCCGAGCGGAACGCCGCGGTCGCGCGCGGCGGGCCGACCCTCGAGGATCTGGTGCGCGAGGAGATCCGCCCGCTGCTCAAGGAATGGCTCGACCAGCACCTGCCACCGCTGGTCGAGCGGCTGGTCCGCGCCGAGATCGAGCGGGTGGTCGGCCGCGCGCTGTCCTGACCTGACGCCGCCCCGACCTGACGCCGTGGCGGGCCGGGGGCCCGCCGCGCGGATGCCTGGCATCCACGGCGGCCCTTGACGGGGGGCGACCGGCGCGGAAGGGATGCGCGCCATGTCGGACCCCGCTGCGCAAACCTCGCCCCCAGACCTGTTGCCCAGGACCTTCGATCCGAAGGCGGCCGAAACCCGCATCTACGAGGGCTGGGAGCGCTCCGGCGCCTTCGCTGCCGATCCCGACAGCCCGGCGCGGCCCTTCACCATCATGATCCCGCCGCCGAACGTCACCGGCAGCCTGCACATGGGCCATGCGCTCGACAACACGCTGCAGGACATCCTGATCCGCTGGCGGCGCATGCAGGGGCGCGACGCGCTGTGGCAGCCCGGCACCGACCACGCGGGCATCGCGACGCAGATGGTGGTCGAGCGGCTGCTGGCGCAGGAAGGCAACCAGGACCGCCGCTCGATGGGGCGGGAGGCCTTCCTCAAGCGCGTCTGGGAATGGAAGGCGCAGTCGGGCGGCACCATCACGCGCCAGCTCCGCCGCCTCGGCGCCTCGCTCGACTGGCCGCGCGAGCGGTTCACAATGGACGAGGGCCTCTCCGCCGCGGTGCGCGAGGTCTTCGTCACCCTCTACAAGGAGGGGCTGATCTACCGCGACAAGCGGCTGGTGAACTGGGACCCGCAGTTCCAGACGGCGATCTCCGACCTCGAGGTCGAGAGCCGGGAGGTGAAGGGGCATCTCTGGCACCTCCGCTACCCGATCGAGGGCGAGCCCGGGCGGTTCATCGTGGTCGCGACCACGCGGCCGGAGACGATGCTCGGCGACACGGCCGTCGCGGTGCATCCGGAGGATGCGCGCTACCGTGACCTGGTTGGCAAGCGCGCGGTGCTGCCGCTGGTCGGCCGCGCGATCCCGATCATCGCCGACGAGTATTCGGACCCGGAGAAGGGCACCGGCGCGGTGAAGATCACGCCGGCGCACGACTTCAACGACTTCGCCGTGGGCAAGCGCCACGACCTGCCGATGCCGAGCGTGCTCGACGCCGAGGCGCGGGTGATGCTGGACGAGATCGCGCCGGAGATGCGCGCGGTGGAGGGCGTGGCCGATCCCGGCTTCCTGCGCGGCCTCGCGGGCAAGGAACGCTTCGCCGCGCGCAAGGCGATCGTGGCGGAGCTGGAGCGGCTCGGCCTGGTCGAGAAGATCGAGCCGCACACGCACCAGGTGCCGCACGGCGACCGCTCCGGCGTCCCGATCGAGCCGCGGCTGACGATGCAGTGGTACGCCGACGCGAAGACGCTGGCGAAGCCCGCGATCGAGGCGGTGGAGACCGGCCAGACCGTGTTCGTCCCGCGCCAGTGGGAGAACACCTTCTTCGCCTGGATGCGCGACATCCAGCCCTGGTGCATCTCGCGCCAGCTCTGGTGGGGCCACCAGATCCCGGCCTGGTACGCGCCGGACGGCGAGGTCTTCGTCGAGCGCACGGAGGAGGAGGCGAAGGCCGCCGCGCGCGCGCATTTCGGCCGCGACGTTCCGCTCCGGCGCGACGAGGACGTGCTCGACACCTGGTTCAGCAGCGCGCTCTGGCCTTTCTCGACCCTGGGCTGGCCGCAGCGGACGAAGGAGCTCGCGCGCTACTACCCCGGCGACGTGCTGGTGACGGGCTTCGACATCATCTTCTTCTGGGTCGCCCGGATGATGATGATGGGCCTGCACTTCATGGGCGAGGTGCCGTTCCGCACCGTCTGCATCCACGGCCTGGTGCGCGACGAGCGTGGCCAGAAGATGTCGAAGTCCAAGGGGAACGTGATGGACCCCCTGGAGCTGATCGACGAGTACGGAGCGGATGCGCTGCGCTTCACCATCGCGGCGCTTGCGGGGCCGGGGCGCGACATCAAGCTCGGCCGCAAGCGTGTGGAGGACCACCGCGCCTTCGGCACGAAGCTGTGGAACGCCGCGCGCTTCTGCCAGATGAACGGCGTGCGGCCCGATCCGGCCTACGATCCCGCGAAGGCGACGACGCCGCTGGCGCGCTGGATCCTGGACGCCTCGAACGCCGCGGTGGCGGAGGCGAACGCGGCGCTGGAGGCATTCCGCTTCGACGAGTATGCGGGCGCCTGCTACCGCTTCGTCTGGAACACCTTCTGCGACTGGTTCGTGGAGTTCTCCAAGCCCGTGCTGAACGGGCCGGACGGGCCGGAGAAGGAGGAGGTTCGCGGCGCGGCGCAGCACGTGCTCGGCGTGATCCTGCGCATGCTGCATCCCGTGATGCCCTTCATCACGGAGGAGCTGTGGGACCGGCTCGGCTACGGGCCGGAATGCAGCCTGATCCGCGCGGAATGGCCGCGCCCGGTGGAGGTCGAGGGGGCCGAGGAGGCGCGGCGCGAGCTCGACTGGGTGGTGAAGCTGATCTCCGAGGTGCGCGCCGTGCGCTCCGAGATGAACGTGCCGCCGAGCGTGACCGTGCCGCTGCTCATGCAGGGCGCGCGCTCGGAGAGCCTCGAGCGCGCGCAGCGCTGGATCGAGGCGATCCGCCGCCTCGGCCGTGCGACGGAGGTGCGCGCCCTGGACGGCACGCCGCCGAAGGGCGTGGCCCAGGCGGTGGTGGAGGAGGCGACGGTGATGCTGCCGCTCGCCGATGTGATCGACCTCTCGGCCGAGCGAGTGCGGCTCGCGAAGGAGCGCGCCAAGGTCGCCGCCGAGGCCGAGAAGATCGCCGCCAAGCTCGGCAACGCCAGCTTCGTCAGCCGCGCGCCCGAGGAGGTGGTGGAGGAGAACCGCGAGCGCCTGGCCGCGGCGCAGGCGGAGATGGCGCGGCTGGACGCGGCGCTGGCGCGGATCGCGGGGTAGGGCGCGCGCATCCCGCGCCGGGCGGGGAG
>JADGHI010000546.1 GCA_019689515.1 Acetobacteraceae bacterium
GCCCTGCAGGCTCCTCTCGCCGGCCATGATCGCGCGCCGCGTGTGTGGAGGTGGCGCGGCGGCACCCGTTCGATCAGCCCGCGCGCGGCCGGCGCGCCCGCCGGAGCGGCTTGCGGCGACGCGCGGCGGTTCACAGGGACGGGCGATCCGCGCGGCGCTGTTCCCTGGTGCACCGATGGAGCCAGCGAGCAATGCGGAGATGAGTCGGGGCGCGGCGGCCTCTCCCTGTTCGCCAGGGCGAGGGCCAGGGCCAGGGCACGCCCCGGTCCTCGCCCAGCCGGACCGCCCTTCGCCGTCAGCCCAGCAACTGGTCCAGCGTCGCACCCGTGACGCCGGCGAGGAACACATGGCCCGTGCCCACGCCCCAGCTCAGCAGCGTCCCCGCCACGCCGTCGAGCACCGCATCGGCCACCGAGGGTTCCCCGCGGCCTGTGTCGATCAGCTCGATGCGGTCCACCCCCACCTGGAAGTCGGTGACGTAGTCCCGCCCGGCCTGCCCGACGCGGAAGACGAAGGTGTCGGCGCCGTCGCCGCCGGAAAGCAGGTCCGAGCCCGCGCCGCCATCGAGGCGGTCGTCGCCAGGGCCGCCGCTGATCGAATCGCTGCCCGGGCCGCCCCGAATCGTATCGTCGCCCCAGGCGCCGAAGATGGTGTCGTTCCCGGCGCCACCCGTCAGCAGGTCGTCGTCGCTGGCGCCGGAGAAGCGGATGTCGTTCACGCCGCCGAGGATGTAGTCGTCGCCCGCGCCGCCATGCACGGTGTCGTTGCCGATCGAGCCCAGCAGCGTGTCGTGCCCGTCCTGGCCGCAGATCACGTCGTCGCCACCGCCGCCATCGGCGCGGTCATTGCCGGCTCCGGCCCGGATGGTGTCGCCGAGGTCGCCGCCAGGCATCAGGGGCGAGGTCAGGAAGCCGCCGTAGAGCACGTCGTCGCCGTCGTCGCCGAGCAAGCGGTCGGCGCCTTCTGCGCCCCAGATCGTGTCCGGCCCGCCGCGGCCAGCGAGGATATCGTTGCCGGCCAGGCCCTCGATGCTGTCCGCGTCTGCGGTGCCGATGAGGGTGTCGGCCGCGTTGGTCCCGGTGCGATTGGCCATGTCTGTCCTCTCCTTGGCTCCCCATGCGCCCTCTGGTCGTAGGGAGGGCGGTTACAATCTCTAAGTGAATATCGAATTCGGTATGCGATTACTGGTTAAACGATTTGCCGCCCCAAGGATCACGGCCAACCGGACACAACGGCGCGAGAGCCGCCCCCGGCATTCACCCCATGCGGTCGCAAAGGAGGCCTCGGAAGCTGCAATGCCTGCTCTGCGCGGCCGCATCGGACCGGCGGAGCGACAGGAACGGGGCCGCACACGACCGCGCGACCGCGCGTGGGTGGGCCAAGCCAATCGAGCGTGCGCATCACATGGGCGCAGCGGCATGCGCCTTTGGCGCAGCGGCCGGCCGATCGCCCGCCGCCGAATTGGCGCGCCCCGCCCGGCGCGACGGACGGCGGGACAGGAGACACACGGCGGTTCGCGCGCCGCCCGCCACTGTGAGAAACCGCCGGAGCCTGCGCCGCGTCCTCGCTGGCCCGATATCGGTCCGGCCCGGGGAGTCCGCGCTTGGCTGTTCAGCGGGCGAGATGCCTGACTTTCTCCATCACGACGCCTGCGCACGGGGGAACAGAGGCGAAGCCGCTCCTCACAGGCTGATCGGAACGCTGCGGATGCACAGGGGAGCTGCGGATGCACAGGGGACTGGACCATATGCGGACGGGAACCGGGCACTCCCATGGTTGCGGATCACTGCGCATGGGATGCAGTTCGCCGCACCTCCGCCTGCAGCCCGGGAAACCCGCTGAAGGACCCATGCGATGCCCTACCCGAGCAACGCCGACCTGCCCGAGCCCCTGCGCCGTGTCCTGCCGGAGCACGCCCAGGACATCTATCGCGCGGCCTTCAACAAGGCGTGGCAGGACCGGCGCGGCGAAGGCGACGAGGCGGTCCTCCACCGCATTGCCTGGGGCGCCGTGAAGCGCCTCTATCGCAAATGGGGCGACCGCTGGGTGCCCAAGAAGGGCTGAGGGGCCGGCTTCGGGCGCGGCGGCTCCTGCCTGCGGACGCTCCGTGGCGAAGCGACCCGGTGCCGGCGCGGGGCCGGCCGGCCAGTTGCGCGCTACGGCGCCTCTCCCTCCGGCCGGATCCCTGCTGCCTCGAGGATCGCCATCACCTCGACGACGCGGGCCGAGGCGCCGCGCCGGGCGCTGCGGCCGACCGCGTCGTCGGCCTCCAGGCGGGCCTTGGCCTCTTGCACCTCGGCCGCGTTGGCACCGGTGCGCAGGATATCGGCGATGACCACCTCATCGGTCGGCCCCAGGACGGCGACGATCTCGGACGCGGTCGCCCCCGCGGTCTGCTGCTGTTCGGACATGGTCTTCGCACTCCTCGCATCGTCGGCCCTGCGTAGCGACGGCAGCGGCGCCCCATCTGCAGGAGGTCGCCAGGGCATCGCGGACGGTTCCTTCAGGAGCGGCCATCCTGTCATGTTCCGGGTGGATCTCCTCCTCGCTTTCGGCGAGCCGGATGGGCGGCGCCGGCCGGCCGTGGACCTACCCTCCTCGCCCCGACCTGCAGGGGCCGGGGTCGCCGCCCGCCACGCTCTGGCGGTGGAAGTAAACCTCCTGGCCGCCGCTGGTTGCGATCCGGCCAGCGGCCTGGCCCGGCTCGCCCGGCGCTGCCTGGGAGGGGGGCGCTGGTGGGCCGCATCGGCCCACCTCGATGCACCGAACCGCTGGCCGGCCCAGGAAACGCGCCGGGGCACGGCGTTGGTCCGTCCGCCGACAGGATCCGCGTCCCCATCCCGAGGTGGGCAAGTGGGAGCACGCTGCATGCATCCTGTCCCTCGCCTGTTCCGGGCATGCTCCACGCGGCGCCACCCGTTCTCCCGTCCGCGAGCGGTCCAATTGATGCGATGATCCGTGCTTCCCGCGAGGACCGGGCCATGCAGCTTTTCGCGCTTGAGGGTGGCCGCGCCTTCGGGGAGGCGGTCGCCGCCGCGCTCGGCGTGCCGCTGGCCGCGCACGAGG
>JADGHI010000547.1 GCA_019689515.1 Acetobacteraceae bacterium
TGGTGTTCTACCGCGAGCAGCCAGACCACATCGACGTCTGGCGTGTTCTCCACGCACAGCGGGACATCCCGGCCTGGATGCAGGACCCGGAGGCGCCTGGGCCGCCGGGGTGATCCTCGATCACCCCGTGTGCTGGCCGCGGGCCGCGGCGATGTCGTCGAAGGTGCGGTCCTCGCCCTCCAGCACGGCGGCCTCGCCGGTCGCCTCCTGCCAGCGCCGGACGATGACATCGGCATAGGCCGGGTCGAGCTCGAGCAGCGCCGCCCGCCGTCCGGTCCGCTCCGCCGCGATCATGGTGGTGCCGGAGCCGCCGAAGAGGTCGAGCACGGTGTCGCGCTGCTTGCTGCTGTTGCGGATCGCCCGCTCGACCAGCGCCACCGGCTTCATGGTCGGGTGCAGGTCGTTCCGCGCCGGCTTGTCGAAGTGCCAGACGTTGCCCTGATCGCGGGCGCCGCACCAGTAGTGCTGGGCGCCCGCCTTCCAGCCGTAGAGCATCGCCTCGAACTGCTGGTGGTAGTCGGCCCGGCCGAGCGCGAAGGTGTTCTTCGCCCAGATGATGGTGCTCGACCACTTGCCGCCGGCCTCCTGCCAGGCGCGGTGCAGCATCGGCCACTCGGACGAGGACATGCAGACGTAGCAGGCGCCCTTGGTGACCGAGAGCAGGTTCGCCAGCGCGGGGCGAAGGAAGTCGAGGAAGCCAGAGCCCAGCGCGTCGTTGGCGATGGTCATCTTCGCTGCGGTGCCGCCCCGGTAGGCGACGTTGTAGGGCGGGTCCGTGAAGGCCATGTCGGCCAGGCGATCGGCGCCGAGCGCCCGCTGCACGTCGGCGAGCGTGGTCGCGTCGCCGCAGAGCAGGCGGTGCTCGCCGCAGCGCCAGAGGTCGCCCGTTCGCGTGACGGGCATGGCGGGCGGCGGCGGGGCGTCGTCGGACTCATCGCCGAGACCGGCATCAGCCGCGGCCAGCAGCCGGTCGAGCTCCATGCCGGAGAAGCCGAGGACGTCGAAGTCGACCACCGCCTCGTCGCGGATGCGGGCGATCTCGGCGGCGAGCAGGGCCTCGTCCCAGCCGGAGTTGAGCGCGATCTGGTTGTCGGCCAGGCGCAGGGCACGGGCCTGCGCCTCGGTCAGGTGCGCCAGGCGGATCGCCGGTACCGCCGCCATGCCCAGGCGCTTCGCCGCCATGACCCGGCCGTGGCCCGCCACCAGGACACCAGCAGCGTCGACCAGCACCGGGTTGACGAAGCCGAACTCGGCGATCGAGGCGGCGATCTGCGCCACCTGCGCCTCGGAATGGGTGCGGGCGTTCTCGGCGTAGGGGATCAGCGCCGCCACCGCCATGGTGGTGACCTGCAGGTCAGGCTGCATCGGACAGGGCCTCCATCCGCGCCGCAGCGACCGCGTCGTAGTTCCGGCCGTCCTCGGCAAGTGTCAGCGGCAGGTCGGGATGCAGCAGGCGCCAACGGGTGATGGCCAGGTCGACATAGGCCGGCGCGAGCTCGATGGCCCGCACCCGGCGCCCGGTGCGCTGGCCGGCGAGGACCGTGGTGCCGGAGCCGGCGAAGGGCTCGAACACCGCCTCGTCCTCGTCGGTGTAGGCCCGCATCAAGAACTCCGGCAGCACGACCGGGAACACCGCCGGGTGCTCGGTCTCGATTCCCCGCCCCTTGTGCCGGGTGATGCGGAGCACGCTGTCCGGGATCCGGCACTCCTGCACCGGCAGGCCGATATGGGTGTAGGCCTTCACCTCGCCGTCCGCGGCACGCAGGCCGCTGCCCTTGTTCGGGGTGCCGGCCCACTTGCAGGGCACGATCTTGTTCGGCTGGCGTGGCTGGCGGTTGAAGTGGAAGACCAGCTCGAAGGCCGGGGCGAGGCGGCCGTTCCAGTCACCGGGCAGGCCGGGCCCTTGGTCCCAGGCATAGAGGCCGAACCGCCGCCAGCCCTGCGCCCGCATCCAGTCGAGCCAGCCGGACCAGTAGGGCAGCCATTCCCCGTCGCGGTGGATCAGACCGAGGTTCACCAGCACCTGGCCGTCGTCGCGCAGGACCCGCGGCAGATGCTGGAACACGCCCCGCATCATTGCGTCCCAGTCCGACACGCCGCCGGTGGTGTAGTCGCGCTGGTTGCCATAGGGCGGGCTGGTGAACAGCAGCGCCGCCTGATCGCCGGCCATGACCCGGGCGACGGAGGCGGCGTCGGTGCTGTCGCTGCAGAGCAGCCGGTGCTCTCCGAGCAGCCAGAGGTCGCCGGGTCGGGTGACGGCTTGGCGCGGCGGGTCCGGCGCGACATCGGCCGGATCATCCTCCGCCGCTGCCTCCGTCTCCGCCGCGCCATCCCCGCCCCCCTGAACCGCGGGTGCCGACAGGACCTCGGGCGCGTCGCCGTCGGACACAGCCTCTCCAGCCGCCGCGAGGATGTCGTCAAGCTCCGCGGCCGAGAAGCCGAGCGCCGCTAGGTCGAGGTCCGGTGCTCCCTGCGCCGCGGCGAGCGCGTCGCGGAGCAGCGCCTGGTCCCAGGTGGCGTTCTCTGCGATGCGGTTGTCGGCGAGCCGGAGCGCGTCCTTCTGCGCCGGCGAGAGGTGGCGCAGCACGATCACCGGCACCCGCTCGATGCCGAGCGCCACCGCCGCCTCGAGGCGGCCATGGCCGGCGATCAGCACGCCGGCCTCGTCCACCAGCAGCGGGTTGGTGAAGCCGAAGGCCAGCATGCTGGCCTTGATCTGCTCGAGCTGCGCCGCGCCGTGCACCCGGGCATTGCCGGGGTGGGCGCGCAGCTCCGCCACCGGGCGCAGCAGAATCTTCGCCGCCATCCAGGGGAGCGTCATCGGGCCATCCAGGATCAGGGTGGGTGCGAACCATGCGCGGCGGCTGGCGCGAACTTCGAGCCGCCATGGTTCGCAGCTAAGCGATTGAGATCAGGGCCGTGTGGTGCGAACCGCGAACCATATTTCCGGCCTGGCGCTAGCGAAGTCGCGCGCTTCCGCGTCCCGCATACGCCAGGCCCAGGAAGGACCCTGCGGCTCGCGAGCCACTGTCTCGATCGAGCGACGCTGTGGCTCGTTCGCCACC
>JADGHI010000022.1 GCA_019689515.1 Acetobacteraceae bacterium
GCGTGTCGCCCCCGCGCCCCCACGCCCCCGGCCCCCCCGCCGGCCCGGGCGGCACGCGGCCGCGCTTCAGGTGCCGGTGAAGCGCGGCTTGCGCTTCTCCAGCCAGGCGGCGCGGCCCTCGGCCATGTCGTTCGAACGCTTCGCCGCGGCCGCGCGGTCGGCGATCGCCTTCAGGTCCGCGTCGCCGCGCGCGATGTCGTTCAGCGCCGCCTTCATGCCCTGCACGGCGAGCGGCGCATTCTCCGCGAGCTTCTCCGCGATCTCGGCCACGCGCGGCATGAGGCGTTCGGGCGGCACCAGCTCGTCCAGGTAGCCGACGCGGAGCAGCTCCTCCGCCTCGAAGCGCTCGGCGAGCAGGAACATGCGCTTCGCGGTGTTGAGGCCGAGCCGGCTGACATAGCGCTGTATGCCGCCAGGGTAGTAGTGCACGCCGAGCCGCGCGGCCGGCATGAACATCGCCATCCCGGTCACGCCGATGCGGAAGTCGCAGGCGAGAGCGAGGTCGGTCGAGCCGCCATAGACGCCGCCATTCAGCGCACAGATGGTAGGCAGGCGCAGGCGCTCCAGCCGGTCGGCGAATTTGGCGAAGGCGTCCTCTTCCTGCGTCTCGCCGGTGCCGAGCGCGCCGATGTGGAAGCCGGAGCTGAACGACTTGCCGGTGGCGGTCAGGATGACGACGCGGAGCGCCGGCTCGGCCTCGATCCGGTCGAGCAGGCCATTCAGCGCGACCAGGTCGGCTGGCTCGATCCGGTTGTGGACCGCCGGGCGGTTGAGCCGGATGGTGGCGACGACGCCTTCTATGGTGAGAGTCGGGATTCCACCGGAGTCCGCTGCTGTCATGCCACGCCTCCCTCGCCGTTCTGACGGCTGCTCTCCAGCACCTTCCAGATTCCGCTCGCGGACAGCACCTGCCGTCCGCCGACCGTGAGGTGGCCGCGGACGAAGACCACGGAGCGTGTCTTGCGCACGATCTCGCCGCGCGCCTCGACGAAATCGCCGGGCATCACGGGGGCGAGGTAGTGCAGGTCGAGCTGGATGGTGGCGCAGCGCAGCGGCCGCACCGCCTCGCGCACCGTCTTGCCCAGCGCATGGTCCATGATGCTGGCGAGGATGCCGCCATGCACGACGCCGCGCCCGTTGTTGTGGCGCGGCTCGGTGAGCACGCCATAGGCGCGGCCTGTCTCCCCCTCGCGGCGCGTCCAGAAGGCGCCGATCGCCTCGGGGAAGCCGGAGTCCGTCATCTTCTCCCAGCCGATGGCGGCCGGATCCTCGACGCGGTTGTACACGGTGCGGCAGGCTCCTTATTCCGGTGCCTTCTAGGGCCGCCTCCGGCCCCGGACAAGCCGGGCCACTTGCGGGCCGGGCCGGGCCGTGAGTTCATGGTGGCAGAGCAACCATCGCCGCGAGGAATCGACCATGACCCGGCCGTTCGAAGGCATCCGCATCATCGACGCGACGCATGTGCTGGCGGGACCGTTTGCGGCCTATCAGCTCGCGCTGCTCGGGGCGGATGTGATCAAGGTCGAGCACCCGGAGGAGCCGGACCAGAGCCGGGACAGCGGCGGCGACCTGGAGCTCAGCCGCCGCAACATGGGAACCTATTTCCTGACGCAGGGGTCGAACAAGCGCTCGATCACGCTCGACCTCAAGACCGAGGGCGGGCGCGAGGTGATGCGCCGGCTGCTCGCCGGCGCCGACGTGCTGGTGGAGAACTATCGCCCCGGCGCCTTCGAGGCGCTCGGCCTCGGCTACGAGGAGGTGTCTAAGTTCAACCCGCGCATCATCTACTGCTCGATCTCGGCCTTCGGGCAGGGCGGGCCGCGCGGCGTGCAGACGGCCTATGACCACGTGATCCAGGCGACCTCCGGCATCATGGCGACGACCGGCACGCCGGAAGTGAACCCGATCAAGTTCGGCTCGCCCGCCATCGACTACGCCACCGGCACGATGGGCGCCTTCGCGCTCTCCGCGGCGCTGTTCCAGCGGGAGAAGACCGGGCGCGGGCAGCGCATCGACCTCGCCATGCTGGACGTGGCGATGATGATGATGGCCTCGCACCTCACCACCTACATGCGCAATGGCAAGGTGGCGAAGCCCAACGGCAACGACCACCTGCACGCGACCAACAGCGCCTACCAGACCAAGGACGGGCTGGTGATGCTGGGGGCGAGCAACCTGCGCCAGCAGAAGCGGCTCTGGGAGGCGCTCGGCCATCCGGAGATGGCCAAGACCAACAACGAGGCGCGCACCGCCGACCGCGACCGTGAGGCCGCTCTGCTGCGCGAGATCATGCTGACCCGCACAGCCGACGAGTGGGAGGCCTACCTGCAATCCCGCCACGTGCCCGCGGCGCGGGTGCGGCGTCTGGACGAGGCGATGGCCGATCCCCAGATCGCCACGCGCGGCGTGGTGCATCGCTTCCCGGAGGGGGCGCCCGGCGTGGACGGGGCGTTCGGCGTGCCGGTCGCGGCATTCAAATTCGCGCATGGCGGGCCGCGGGTGGACTCGCCGCCGCCGCAGCTCGGCGCGGATACCGAGGCGGTCCTGCGCGAGCTCGGCTACTCGCGCGAGGACATCGCCGCGCTGCGCGCGCAGCGGGCGATCTGACGCAGGTGCCGGGGCATGGGCGGCGCGATCAGGCGTCGCCCACCGCGCGGAAGTCGTAGTCGCCGACGCCTTGCAGGTTCAGGAACCGGCAGCGGCCGCCGTTCAGACCGTGCACGTAGTGTGCGGTCTTCGGCGGCACCGAGTAGCTGTCACCGACCTGCAGCACCTTCTCCGTGCGCGGCGCTCGGGTCTCGACCACCATCGGGCCCTCGAGGCAGAAGAAGGTGTCGGTGATCTCCGTGTGGTAGTGCCAGGGCACGCATTGCCCGGGGCCGAGCGTGAGGATGGTCGCCCGCATGTCCTTGCTTTCCATCACGACCTCCCGCTTCTCGAGCGGGTAGGTGCCGCGGACGATGTCGCGCATGCGTTTGCCTCCTCCAGGCTCTAGAAGGGACGGTCGCCGGCGATCTGCACGCGCCGCATGTGGCGGCGGAAGGTCGGCGTGTCGTTGACCGCGAGGTGCTTGGTGCACCGGTTGTCCCAGAAGGCGACGGAGCCCTTGCGCCAGCGGAAGCGGCAGGTGAATTCCGGCCTGTGGCCGTGGTCCATCAGGAACTCCAGCAGTGGCCGGCTCTCCGCCTCCGTCATGCCCTCGAAGCCGATGCTGTAGGAGTGGTTGACGAAGAGGCATTTCCGCCCGGTCTCGGGGTGGGTGCGAACGACTGGGTGGGTATTGACCGTCTCGCGCCAATCCGTGTCCTCGCGCACCTTGGTCGAGCGGTAGGCATTCAGGCCCGCCTGCGGCCCGGCGACCTTGCGGTCGGAATGGATGGCGCGCAGCCCCGCGATCAGGCGCTTCATGCCGTCGGAGAGCGCATCGTAGGCGGCGTACTGGTTGGCGAAGAGGGTGTCGCCGCCATAGGGCGGAACATCGATGGCGTAGAGGATCGCGCCCATCGGCGGTTCCGCCACCATGGTCGTGTCGGCGTGCCATTCCTCGCCGACGATGCGCTTGTCGCCCGGCTCGCGGCGGATCTCGACGATCTTGGGATCGGGGCCGGTGCCCTTGAAGTTGGGATGGACGAAGATCTCGCCGAAGCGGCGGGCCAGGGCCTTCTGCTGCTCCGCGTCGAGTGTCTGGTCGTGGAAGAAGACGACGCAGTGGTCGAGCAGCGCGCGGCGGATCGCGGCAATGGTCGCGTCGTCGAGGTCGGCGGCAAGGTCAATGCCCTGGATCTCGGCACCGCAGGCGCCTGCGAGGGGCCGGACATCGAGGGCGACGCTGCTGTGCAAGGTGGCGGCCGCGGCGGTGGCGCTCATGCTCACACCTCTTCTTGGGCCGTTCCCGGCAGGGCGCCGGGAAGGCTGGTTCCTCCCGTGTGCCGAGCCTATGCCCCGGTGCGCCGCCCGGTCAAACCCCGCGCGGCCGGCGGCGTCGCATCACGGTGCGGACAGGACGGCGATCGCGCTGATCTCGATGAGCGCATCGGGCGAGGTCATCTTCGTCACCTCGACCATGGTGGAGGCAGGCGGGTTGCCGGTGAAATAGGCGCGCCGCACCTCGTGGATGCGGTCGAAGTGCTCCATGTTGCGCACATAGACGTCCACGCGGCAGATGTCGTCGAGCGTGCCGCCCGCGGCCTCGACCGCCGCCTTGAGGTTCTCGCAGACCTGACGCGTCTGGGCCGTGATGTCGCCGATGCCGACGAGCTTTCCGTCCGGCCCCTTCGCCAGCATCCCGGAGATGAACAGAAGCCGTCCGCGGGCCTCGGTGACCGTCGCCTGCGAGAAATGCCCGCTCGGCCGGGGAAGCCGTTCGGACGTGACCTGCTGCTTTGGCATGGCGTTCCTCCCTGGCAGGGGACTGTGCCGCCGGCCGCGCCGGCGGGGAAGGGGCCTCGCGCACGGCCCTGCGCGGGCCTATGCTTGACGCATCGCGCCCCGGAGGCACCGCCGCATGTCCCAGCAGAGCATCATCCAGGCCCTGTCCGTCGATCGCGTACGCGCCGATGTCGAGCGGATCACGACGCAGATTCCCTCGCGCCTCGCCGGCTCGGAGAACGGCCGGCGCATGGCGGAGTACAGCCGGGACGCACTGCTTGCCGCGGGGGTGCCGGCCGAGGTGCAGGAGACGCCGGGCCTCGTCAGCTTCCCCGGCAAGGGCGAATTGCAGGTCCTGGCGCCGCAGGAGATCGCGATCGAGGCGAACACGCTCGGCCACAGCGTCCCCACCCTGCCGGAGGGCATCACCGGCGAGCTGATGGACGTCGCCTCCGGCGCCTTCGAGGAATACGAGGGGCGTGACGCGACCGGGAAGATCACGCTCTCCGAGCTCTCCTACCACCCGGCGCGGCACGAGAAGCAGCGCATCGCCGCGCTGAAGGGCTCGATCGGCTGCGTGATGATGAACTGGGGGCACCCGGAGAACACCGCGGTGCCCTTCGGCTCGGTGAAGCCTGCCTGGGGCAACCCGACGCCGGAGGCGATGCGCGACGAGATGCCGACCCTGCCCTGCATCGGCATCGCACGCACCGCGGGGCTGGCGCTGCGCGAGATGCTGAAGGCCGGGCCGGTGCGCGTGCGGATGCGCGCCCATGTCGAGAACGGCTGGCGTCCGGTGCAGATCACAGTGGGCGAGATCCGTGCACCGAAGGGCGAGGATTTCGTCGTCGTCGGCGGCCACCAGGATTCCTGGCCCGGGCCGCAGGCCACGGACAACGCCGCGGGCAATGCGGTCATCATGGAGCTTGCGCGGGTGTTCGCACAGCACCGCGATAAGCTGCGGCGCGGCCTGGTGTTCGGCTTCTGGACCGCGCACGAGACCGGCACGATGGTCGGCTCCTCCTGGTATGTGGACCGCAACTGGGACCGGCTGCGGCAGCATGCGGTGGCCTATCTGCAGATCGACCAGCCGGGCTGTATCGGCACCTCGCGCTGGGGCACGAGTTCCAACGTGGAGCTTCGGCGCTTCCACCAGGCGGTGGAGGCACAGGTGCTCAACGGCATGCCCAATTCCTGGCGCCGCGCGGTGAAGACCGGCGACTCCTCCTTCTTCGGGCTTGGCGTGCCGATGCTCGCGGGCAACATGGGCTACACCGAGGCGGAGCTGAAGGCGACGGCGCTGGCGACGCTTGGCTGGTGGCACCACTCGCTCGAGAACACGCTGGATAAGCTCGACTGGTCCCTGATGGCGGTGCATCTCCGGGTGTATGCGGCGTGGCTGTGGGAGCTGTGCACGGCGCCGGTGCTGCCCTTCGAGTTCGTCTCCGTCGCCGACCAGTTCGTCGAGCGGCTCGGCGCACTTGAGGGTGCGGGCGCGCCGGTCGGCCTGGGCGGGGCGCTGGAGCGGGCGCGGGAGTTCCGCGCCGCGGCGCAGCGGCTGGACGCGGCCGCGGAGCATTGGCGCGCGCGCTACGCTGGCGGGCTGGAGGACGAGGGACCGGCGGAGGCGCTGAACGCCTGCCTCAAGCGCCTTTCGCGCCTGCTGGTGCCGCTGGCGAGCACGGCGAAGGGCACCTACGGGCATGATCCATACGGGTACACGCCGCAGGGCTCGATGATCCCCGCGCTCTACGACGTGCCGCGTCTGCCGAAGCTGGAGGGCGAGGCGCGCTGGCTCCTGGAGACGAAGCTGGTGCGCGAGCGCAACCGTGTGGCCGATGCGCTGGACGATGCGCGCGGGCTCATCGACGTCACGCTGCGGCAATTGGGCTGATGGGGACGGCGATGGTGTTGAACAGGCGGACCGCGGCGCTCGGCGGCGCGGCGGCGCTGCTGGCGGCCGGTGGCGCGGCGCGGGCGCAGGTGGTGCCGGACCGGCCCGTGCGGCTGATCTGCCCCTGGACGCCCGGCGGGACGGTGGATCTCTACCTGCGCGGCGCGGCACCGATCGTGGCGCGCTATCTCGGCCAGTCGCTGGTCGTGGAGAACCGCGGCGGCGCCTCGGGCTCGGTCGGCACCGCGTATCTGCGCAACCAACGCGCCGATGGCAGCGTGATCGCCGGCGTGACGGAGGTGGTGTACCGCATCTCCATGGTGCAGCCGGTCGGCTACGACGCGCTGAACGACTTCACCTTCCTCGCGGGCACCTGCACCCTGGTCTGGGGGTGGGCGGTGCGGCGCGACAGCCCGATCCGCGACCTGCATGACATGGTGGAGCGCGCGAAGGCCCGGCCCGAATCCGTCTCCTTCGCGGCAGGCGGAACGGCGGCGAACTACCCGTTCGGCATGAAGCAGCTCGAGCACCAGACCGGCGCGCGCTTCCTATTCGTCCCGTTCAGCGGCGGCGGAGACATGATCAATGCGGCGATGAGCGGCAATGTCGATCTGGTGTTCGACTCGCTGGGCGCCGTGGCGGGCATGATCGAGGGCGGAGCCATGCGCCTGCTCGCCGTCGCCACCCCGGAGCGCGTCGCGCGCTACCCCGACGTGCCGACAGCCCGCGAGCTGGGATACGACGCGCAGTACAGCCTGCCGACCGGCTTCATCGCCCCGCGCGGCATCCCGGCGGCGCTGGCCGCTGCCTATGAGCGCGCCTTCCTCGCCGCGGCGGACGACCCGGAGCATGCGCAGCTCATCCAGAGGCTGAACCTGGTGCCGTGGAAGCGCGATGCGCGCGCCTACGAGGCGCATGTGCGGGAACTCTACCGCACCCTGCCGCCGCTGCTGCGCGAACTCGGCATGTTGCCGGCTTGAGAGGGAAAGACTATGGCACGCATCGCGGTCGGCGGGTTCCACCACGAGACCAACTGTTTCGTCGAACCGAAGACTGACTTCGCCTACTTCGCTAGCCACCGCGACCGCCCGCCGCTGGTGCGCGGCGAGGAGGTCATCCGCTGGCTCACCGACACCAGCTTCGCCCTCTCCGGTTTCATGAAGGCGATGGGGGGCGCGCATGAGTTCGTGCCGCTGGTCTGGACCAGTGGCGGCGCCGGCGGCCTGGTTACGCGCGACGCCTTCGAGCGCATCGCGGGCGAGCTGATAGGCCGGCTTTCCGCGGCGATGCCGGTGGATGCGGTATATCTCGACCTGCACGGCGCGATGGTGACGGAGGATTTCGAGGACGGCGAGGGCGAGCTGCTGCGCCGGGTGCGCGCCGTCGTCGGGCCGGACGTCCCGGTGGCGATCAGCCTCGACTACCACGCCAACGTCACGCCGCAGATGGTCCAGGCGACCGATGCGCTGCTCGGCTACCTGACCTACCCGCATGTGGATCGCGCGGAGACCGGCGAGCGCGCTGCGCGGGCGATGGAGCTGCTGCTCCGCCGTGGTCGCCCGCCGGGCAGGGCGCTGCGCAAGACGCCCTTTCTGATTCCGCTGAACGACCAGTGCACGCTGGTCGAGCCTTCGAAGAGCATTGTCACGCGGTCGGTGGTGGCGGAGGGGGATTTGGTGAACCTCTCCTACCTCGCGGGTTTCCCGCCCTCCGACCTCTTCTGGTGCGGACCGGCGGTGATCGCGCATGCCTGGAGCCAGGAGGCGGCGGACCGCGCCGCGGATGCGCTGCTGCGCGAGATCGTGATGCAGGAGCCCAACTTCGCGGTGGAAATGGTCTCGCCGGAGGAGGGAGTGGCGCGCGCCATGGCCATCGCGCGCGGCGCGTCGCGCCCGGTGGTGATCGCTGACACGCAGGACAACCCGGGCTGCGGCGGCAACGCCGACACCACCGGGCTGCTGCGCGCGCTCGTGGAGGCCGGCGCGGAAGGCGCGGTGCTCGGCTTCCTCTGCGACGCGGAGGCCGCGCGCGCGGCGCATGCGGCGGGCGAGGGCGCGGAGCTGCGGATCGCGCTCGGCGGCCGCACGGGGCCGGAGGGCGTGACGCCCTTCGAGGCGAACTTCCGCGTCACGTGTCTCGGCAGCGGCAAGTTCCGCACCACCGGCGTGGTCTCCGGCGGGCGCGACGTGGATGTCGGGCCGATGGCGCTGCTCACGGTGGGCGGCGTCTCCGTCGCGGTCACCAGCAAGCGGATGCAGGCGCTCGATCAGGCGCCGTTCCGGCATCTCGGGGTGGAGCCAGCGCAGCAGCGCATCCTCGGCCTCAAGAGCACCTGCCACTTCCGCGGCGAGTTCGAGCCGATCGCGGAGGCGGTCATCGTCGTGCTCGCGCCGGGCTACTACGGCGCGGACCCGGCGGTCTATCCGTATCGGCGTCTGCGGCCCGGCGTGCGGCTACGGCCGCTCGGGCCGGACCGCGTGTAGCCGCGCGGACGCTGCTCAAAGGGGAAGGCACGCGTCGCCGAAGGGAGGTCACTGACCGAGAGACCCGAAGGCGGTACGTGCCCATCGTATCGCGGCGTTTGTGGGCGTTACCCGGTGCGCAGGGGTGATCCCTGCGTGCTGGAGGGCGACCGCTCGCCGAAGCGCGTCGTGGGCTGGAGTTCGACGGCCCTGGGAAGGCGGAGGTGTGCTGCCGTTCGGCCCAGTGCCAAGAGGCGTTGGCGATCCGCCAGTGCCCATGGGCAGCTCCTCCTTTTGACCAGTGCCGAATCGTCGGCTGGCTGAAGGACGGCGGCGCCCGCAGACGTGCGGCGGACGCGGGTAGCGGCCCCGTCCGCTACCGGACGAGCTCGTGCGCCATGTCGTCGAGGCCGCGGAGGGTGAGGGGGAACATGCGCCCCTCCATGATTTCGTTCACCATGCCGATCGACTGCGTGTGCCCCCAGAAGTCCTGCGGCACCGGGTTCAGCCAGGCCGAGCGTCGGAAATGGCTGGTCAGCCGCTCCAGCCAAGCGCGCCCGGATTCCTCGTTCCAGTGCTCAACGCTGCCGCCAACCTGGGTGATCTCGTAGGGACTCATCGAGGCATCGCCGACGAAGATCAGCTTGTAGTCCGGCCCGTAGGTGCGCAGCACCTCCACGGTCGGCACCGTCTCGTCGCGGCGGCGCCGGTTGCTCCTCCACAGCCGCTCATAGGGGCAGTTGTGGAAATAGTAGTACTCCAGGTGCTTGAACTCGGACCGCGCGGCGGAGAAGAGCTCGCTCGAGATGCGCACGTGGTCGTCCATTGACCCGCCGATGTCGAGCAGCAGCAGCACCTTCACCGCGTTGCGCCGCTCCGGCACCATGCGGAGGTCGAGCGTGCCGGCGTTGTGCGCCGTGGAGCGGATGGTGCCTGGCATGTCGAGCTCGGTCGCCGCGCCCTCGCGAGCGAAGCGACGCAGGCGACGCAACGCGATCTTCATGTTGCGCGTGCCGATCTCGACATCGTCGTCGAGGTCGCGGAATTCGCGCTTGTCCCAAACCTTCACGGCGCGGCGGTGGCGTGACTCGTGCTGCCCGATGCGCACGCCCTCGGGGTTGTAGCCATAGGCGCCGAAGGGCGACGTGCCGCCGGTGCCGATCCACTTCGAGCCGCCCTGGTGGCGCTCCTTCTGCTCGGCGAGGCGCTGGCGCAGCGTCTCCATCAGCTTCTCGAAGCCGCCGAGGGCCTCGATCTTCGCCATTTCCTCGGGCGTGAGGACCTTTTCCGCGATGAGCCGCAGCCACTCCTCCGGGATCTCGCCGGCGGGCTCGCCCGGCGGCCGCTCAAGGCCCTTGAACACCTCGCCGAAGACGCGGTCGAAGCGGTCGAGGTGGCGCTCGTCCTTCACCAGAGTCGCGCGGCTCAGGTAGTAGAAGTCGTTGAGATCGTATTCGGCGACGCGCGCCTTCATCGCGCCGAGCAGCGTCAGGTACTCGGTCAGCGAGACCGGCAGGCCCGCCTGGCGGAGCGCGAGGATGAAGGTCGCGAACATCGGCCGGCGCGCGGCCGTCAGGCGCCGGCGCGGCGCGAGAGGAAGGCGAGCCGCTCGAACAGGTGCACGTCCTGCTCGTTCTTGAGCAGCGCGCCGTAGAGTGGTGGGATGATCAGCTTGCCCTCCTTCGCGCGCAGCGCCTCGGGCGGCAGATCCTCGACCATGAGGAGCTTGAGCCAGTCCAGCAGCTCCGAGGTCGCTGGCTTCTTCTTGAGGCCGGGCACCTCGCGGATCTGGAAGAAGACGTTCAGCGCCTCCCGCACCAGATCCTTGCGGAGGTCCGGGTAATGGGCCTGGACGATGCGCTCCATCGTCTCCCGGTCCGGGAAGCGGATGTAGTGGAAGAAGCAGCGGCGCAGGAAGGCGTCCGGCAGTTCCTTCTCGTTGTTCGAGGTGATGATGACGATGGGGCGCTGCTTCGCCACGATCGTCTGCCGCGTCTCGTACACGTAGAACTGCATGCGGTCGAGTTCGAGCAGCAGGTCGTTCGGGAACTCGATGTCCGCCTTGTCGATCTCGTCGATCAGGACCACGACCGGCTCGGGGGATTCGAACGCCTCCCACAGCTTGCCGCGGATGATGTAGTTCGAGATGTCATGCACCCGCGGATCGCCGAGCTGCCCGTCGCGCAGGCGCGAAACTGCGTCGTACTCGTAGAGGCCGTGCTGCGCCTTGGTGGTGGACTTGATGTGCCAGTCGATCAGCCGGTAGCCGAGCGACTTGGCGACCTCGTGCGCCAGCACGGTCTTGCCGGTGCCCGGCTCGCCCTTCACGAGCAGCGGGCGCTGCAGGGCGATGGCGGCGTTCACTGCCACCTCGAGGTCGCGCGAGGCGATGTAGTTTTCGGTGCTCCTGAAGGCGGCCACGCGGCGACTCCCTACTGCCCGGCGGGGCGCACAGTTTCGGGCCGCCGCCGCGGGCAGGCAAGGGGGCGTTGGCGAGGCGCGTCCGGGCACTGCGGGGGGCACAGTCCGGCTGTGGTTGCGCCGGGGCCGCTAAGTGCGGGGGCGCCCATTGCCGGCGCGGCCCATCGGCGGCACATTCCGCGCCCTCCCGGAGGTGGGGCAGGAGATGGTGGACACTACGACGAAGACCTGGCACGGGATCGTGCTCGATGTACTGAAGCGGAACGAGGTGCGGCTCGTCACCTACGTTCCTGACAATGTGCTGCGGCCCGTGATCGATGGTGCCCACGCCGATCCGTACTTCACCGCCTTCGCGGCGGCGCGGGAGGAGGAGGCGGTCGGCATCGTCTCCGGCGCCTGGATGGCCGGGATGCGCGGCATCGTGCTGATGCAGACCAGCGGCTTCGCGACCCTGCCGAACGTGCTGGCCTCGCTCGCCTGCGCCTGCCAGATCCCGCTGCTGATGATGGTTTCGGAGCGCGGGACGCTCGGCGAGTTCAACCTTGGCCAGGCGCTGGTCTGCCGGACGATGCGCCCGGTGCTCGACGCGCTCGGCGTGGAGCACCACACCATCAAGCGGCTCGACGAGACGGAGTTCATTGTGGACCGCACGATCCGGCAGGCAATCGGCACGCAGGCGCCTGCCTGCCTGATCCTCTCGCCGCTGCTGACCGGCGGCAAGGTGCTGTCGTGAGCGGGGAGGCGACACGGATGCTCCGCAACACAAAGGTGATGAATCGCTTCGACCTGACGCAGCGCCTGGTGGCGAAGCTGAAGGACGAGGCGGTGGTCGGCGGGATCGGCTTCTCGAATTTCGACCTCTGGGCGAGCAGTGGCGGCCAGCGGCTCGAGAATTTCTACATGCTCGGCAGCATGGGCCTCGCCGTGCCCATCGCGCTCGGCGTCGCCATCGCGCAGCCGCAGCGGAAGGTGTTCGCGCTGGAGGGTGACGGCTCGCTGCTGATGCAGCTCGGCTGCCTCACCACGGTGGCCGCGCAGGCGCCGAAGAATCTCGCGATCATCGTCTGGGACAACGGCATGTACGCCATCACCGGCGGGCAGGCGACGCCCGCGGCGCAGGCGGGGACCGACATCGTCGCCATCGCGCGCGGTGCCGGCATCGCTCAGAGCGCCTGGGCGAGCGACGAGGCGGAGTTCGAGGCGCTGGTGGACCAGTCCCTCGCCGGCGACGGGCCCTGGCTGATCGCGGCGCGCATAGACAGCGAGCGGGCGGTGAAGCAGACGCCGCGCGACCCGGTGCTGCACCGCCAGCGCTTCATGCAGGGCATGGGCGTGCGCGGGGCCTGACCTTGCGTGCTCCCCGCGCCGCGCTACTGTCGCGCGGCGCGGGGAGGAATCGAGGCATGCTGCGGCCCAGGATAGCGGTGTTCGGCGCCGGCGCCATCGGTGGCTATGTCGGTGGGCATTTGACCCGCGCCGGCCACGATGTGACGCTGATCGATCCCTGGCCCGAGCATGTCGAGGCGATCCGCGCCCGGGGGCTCGAGATCTCCGGCATGACGCCGGAGGAGCACTGCGTGGTGCAGGTGCCGACCATGCACCTCACCGAGGTGCAGTCCATCGCCAAGCAGCGCCCGGTGGACATCGCCTTCGTTTCGGTCAAGTCGTACGACACGGTCTGGGCAACGACGATGATCGCCCAGTACCTGTCGGAAGGCGGCTACGTCGTCTCCCTCCAGAACTGCATCAACGAGGAGCGCATCGCCGGCGTCGTGGGCTGGGGCCGCACGGTCGGCATGATCGCCGCCACCATCTCGGCGGAGCTGGTCGAGGCCGGGCGGATCGTGCGCACGGGTCCGCGGGGCGGGACGGACGGGCACGAGGTCTTCCGCGTCGGCGAGGTGCATGGGCGCATCACGCCCCGCGTCCAGGCGCTCGGCGAGATGGTCGCCTGCGTGGACACGGTGCGCGTCACGACGAATCTCTGGGGCGAGCGCTGGTCCAAGCTCTGCGTCAACGGCATGCGCAACGGCGTCTCCGCCGCGACCGGCCTCAACGGCAATGCGCGCGACCGGCATGACGCGATCCGGCGCTTCACCATCCGCCTCGGCTCGGAGGCGGTGCGCGTCGGCCAGGCGCTCGGCTACGTGCTGGAGGACATCGGCAACCTCAAGCCGGACCTGCTCGCGCGCGCCGGGGAGGGCGACGCCGCGGCGCTCGAGGAGGTGGAGGCGCTGATCCTCGCCAAGAGCAACACCGCGGCGCGTAGCGACATGCAGCGGCCGTCCATGGCGCAGGACATGGCGAAGGGACGGCGGACCGAGATCGACTTCATCAACGGCACCATCGCCGAGCAGGGGGCGCGCGTCGGCATCAGGACGCCCGCCAACGAGGCGATCACCCGGCTGGTGAAGCAGGTCGAACGAGGCGAGATCCCCACCCGGCCGGAGAACGTTGCGAATCTCTGAACACCGTCAAGCCGGCCGCTTCAGGACAGCGGGCGAAGGCTGTCGCCCGCGAGGTCGCGCAGGGCAGCCAGCAGCGCGCCGGGGCTGACAGGTCGGGCGAGGAACCGGTCCGTGCGGCCGAGTACGCGGCCGCGCAGTTGGCCCTGCCCCTCGCCGGTCAGCACGACGGCTATGCCGGGCCAGCGGCTCCGCAAACGGCGCACCAGCTCGAACCCGTCCATCCCGGCGCCAAGGCTGACGGCGGTGATCAGCACCCGGGGCGGCGTCTGCTCATGCGCAACGGCGAGCGCGTCCTCGCCGCTGGCCACGGCCACGGTGCGCAGCCGCGCCGCGTGCAGCGCCTGCGCCAGTATGTCCCGTGAGGCGGCAACCGGTTCGACGAGCAGAACATCCATCGGCGGCATCCCCCGGCCGGTGGCGCGGCCGTAGCCGCGCGATGATCCGGAATGCGCGACCGCAGGAAGGGTTCCCGCGGCCGTGCCCGGGGCGGGCCGCTTGACGTGCAAATCCCCTGGTCCCTACCGTGCCCGCCGACGCTGGCGCCTCGCTTTGGAAGGCACGGCGAGTATGGGAGGGAAGGCGTGGATTTCGCCTATTCCGAGAAGGTCGAGGCACTGCGCGCGCGGCTGCTCGCCTTCATGGACGAGCACATCTATCCGAACGAGCCAGTCTATCACGCCCAGCAGGCGGCGATGACGGACCGCTGGCAGCCGGTGCCGATCGTCGAGGAGCTGAAGGCGAAGGCGCGCGCCGCCGGCCTGTGGAACCTTTTCCTGCCGCATTCGGATCGCGGCGCGGGGCTCACCAACCTCGAATATGCCCCGCTCGCCGAGATCATGGGCCGCGTGCACTGGGCGAGCGAGGTGTTCAACTGCTCCGCGCCCGACACCGGCAACATGGAGACGATCGAGCGCTACGGCACCGAGGAGCAGAAGCGGCAATGGCTCGAGCCGCTGCTCGCTGGCGAGATCCGCTCCTGCTTCGCGATGACCGAGCCGGATGTGGCGTCCTCCGACGCCACGAACATCCAGACGCGCATCATGCGCGACGGCGACCACTACGTGATCAATGGCCGGAAGTGGTTCTCCTCCGGCGCCGGCGATCCGCGCTGCAAGATCTTCATCGTCATGGGCAAGACCGATCCGGACAACCCGGACCGGTACCGCCAGCAGTCCATGATCCTGGTGCCGCGTGACACGCCGGGGCTGACGATCAAGCGCATGCTGCCGATCTTCGGCTTCGACGACGCGCCGCACGGCCATGCGGAGGTGATCTTCGAGAACGTCCGCGTGCCGGCCTCGAACATCCTGCTCGGCGAGGGCAGGGGCTTCGAGATCGCGCAGGGCCGCCTCGGCCCGGGGCGCATCCACCACTGCATGCGCGCGATCGGCATGGCCGAGCGGGCGCTGGAGAAGATGTGCCGCCGCGCGCTGGAGCGGAAGCCCTTCGGCAAGCCGCTCGCCGACCAGGGCGTGATGCGCGAGCGCATCGCGCAGTCGCGCATCATGATTGATCAGGCGCGGCTCCTGGTGCTGCACGCGGCCTGGCGGATGGACACCGTCGGCAACAAGGTGGCGCGGCGCGAGATCGCGGAGATCAAGGTCGCTGTGCCGGCCATGGCCTGCCAGGTAGTGGACTGGGCGATCCAGGCGCATGGCGGCGGCGGCGTGACCGACGACTTCGGGCTCGCCCAGATGTACAAATACGCGCGCACGCTGCGCATCGTGGACGGACCCGACGAGGTCCACCGCGACCAGCTCGCGCGGCTCGAGATCAACAAGTACCGTCCGCCGAGGAACACGCCCGCATGACTTCGAGAAGCCTGGAAGGCACCCTGTTCGACCTCTCTGGCAAGGTCGCCGTCGTCACCGGCGGCTCCAAGGGCATCGGCCGCGCGATCTGCGAGCGGCTGGCGCAGCACGGCGCGAAGGTCGTCGTCTCCTCCCGCAAGCTCGATGTGTGCGAGCAGGTGGCGGAGGGGATCCGCGCGCGCGGTGGCGAGGCCGTGGCGCAGGCCTGCCACATCGGCCGGAAAGAGGACCTGCGGGCGCTGGTGGACGAGACCACGAAGCGCTGGGGCCGGATCGACATCCTGGTCTGCAACGCCGCGGTGAACCCCTATTACGGCCCCTCCATCGGCATCTCCGACGAGGCCTTCGACCGCATCATGGCCTCGAACATCAAGAGCAATCTCTGGCTCTGCAACATGGTGTTCCCGGGGATGGCGGAGCGCGGCGGCGGATCGGCGATCATCGTCTCCTCGATCGGCGGGTTCCGCGGCTCCACCACGCTCGGCGCCTACGCGATCTCGAAGGCGGCGGACATGCAGCTCGCGCGTAACCTCGCCTGCGAGTGGGGGCCGAAGGGCATCCGCGTGAACTGCATCGCGCCTGGCCTGGTGCGCACGGACTTCGCCCGCGCTCTGTGGGAGAACCCGGAGAACGCGAAGAAGCGCATACGCGAGACGCCGCTCAAGCGCCTCGGCGAGCCGGACGACATCGCCGGCGCCGCGGTGTTCCTCGCCGGTCCGTCGAGCGCCTTCATGACGGGACAGACCATCGTGGTGGATGGCGGCGTGCTCGCCGGGCAGCCGCCAGCCTCCGACGACTGAGGCAGTCATGGGCGCGACGGCGGCCACCGGGGGCGTTCCCGCGCTCGTCCCGGTGCTGCCGAACCACCGCTTCGACGAGGCGGCGCTGGTGCGCTACCTCGCCGGGCGGCTGCCCGGTTTCGAGGGGGGCAGACCGGTCACCGTGCGCCAGTTCCAGGGTGGCCAGTCCAACCCGACCTTCCATGTGCAGACCGAAGCCGGCGCCTACGTCCTGCGCAAGAAGCCGCCCGGGAAGCTGCTGCCGAGCGCACATGCGGTGGAACGCGAGTACCGCGTCCTCAGCGCGCTCCAGGACAGCGGGGTGCCGGTGCCGCGCACGCGGCTGCTCTGCGAGGACCCCTCGGTCATCGGCACGCCCTTCTTCGTGATGGACCATGTGCCGGGCCGCGTCTTCGCTGACCGCGTGATGAAGCCCGCGACGGCGGCGGAGCGCGCGGCGGTGTACGAGGATATGGCGAGGGTCCTCGCCGCGCTGCACCGCGTGGACTGGCGCGCGGCGGGTCTCGAGGGCTTCGGCCGGCCGGAGCGCTACATGGCGCGCCAGGTGGAGCGCTGGACGAAGCAGTGGGAGGCCTCGAAGGTCGAGGAGATGCCGGCGATGGACCGCCTCATCGCCTGGCTGCCCGCCCACCTGCCGGAGGAGGATGAGGCCGCCATCGCGCATGGCGACTTCCGCCTCGGCAACCTGATCCTGCACCCGACGGAGCCGCGCATCGTCGCGGTGCTCGACTGGGAGCTCTGCACCATCGGTCATCCGCTGGCCGATCTCGGCTACACCTGCCTCACCTACCACATCGCGCCGGGGCCGGACGGCATCGCCGGCACCCTGGGCACCGACCTCGCCGGCACCGGGATCCCGACGGAGCGCGAATTCGTTGCCCGCTACTGCGCCCACGCCCGGCGGGCCGTGCCGGAGAGGCTCGACGTCTTCGTCGCCTTCTCGATGTTCCGCCTCGCCGCGATCGTCGCCGGCGTGTGGCGCCGCGCGCTGGACGGCAACGCCGCGGACCCGAGCGCGATCGGCTACCGCGACCGTTACCGGGGCCTCGCGGAGCGCGCCTGGGAGATCGCGCAGGCGATGGGATAGGAAGGGGAGGACGCGCATGGCCCCCACACGACGCGGGATGATGCTGGCCGCGGCCGCCGGCGGTGGCACGCTCGCCGGGGGCCGGCGCAGTGCCTCGGCGCAGTCCTGGCCGGCGGCGCGTCCAATCCGCCTGATCGTGCCCTTCGCGCCGGGCGGCACCACCGACATCCTCGGCCGCCTGGCCGCCGAAGGAATCGGGCAGCGGATCGGCCAGACCGTGCTGGTCGAGAACCTCTCCGGCGCCACCGGCAACATCGGCGCCGCTGCGGCGGTGCGGGCGGCGCCGGACGGCTACACGCTGCTGATCGGCACGCCCGGTCCGCTCGCGGCGAACCGCTTCCTGCACCGCTCCATGCCCTTCGATCCCGACAAAGCCTTCGTGGCCGTCGGCCTGATCGCGGTGGTGCCGAAC
>JADGHI010000548.1 GCA_019689515.1 Acetobacteraceae bacterium
GTACCAGCAGGACATCGTCGAAGGTCAGCGCCTCCTCGATCAGGAGACGTCGGGTGGGGTCGGGCAATGTATCGGGTGCCATGGGGGGAGGATTCGCCATCCGCTGCCTTGGCGCTCCCCCTTAGCCCCCTGGGGCGCGGTCTAGCAAGCGCGCGAGCCTTGCGGAGCGGTCACGTCTGCGCTGCGCCCTCTGGAGCGGCGGCTGCCCCCGCCCGCGCCGCGGCGCCCCGGAAGCCCGTCGCCACCACGTAGAGCTCGCTCGATTCCTTCCGGCTCGCCGGCGGCTTGGCGTGGCGGACGCTGGCGAAGTTGCGCTTCAGCGTGTCGAGGAGCCCCTTCTCCGCCCCGCCCTGGAACACCTTCGCGACGAAGGCGCCGCCGGGTGCCAGCACGCGTAGCGCGAAGTCGAGGGCAATCTCGGCCAGGGCGATGATTCTCAGATGGTCCGTTGCGGCGTGCCCCGTGGTGTTCGGCGCCATGTCGGAGAGTACGAGGTCCGCCTCCCCGCCGAGGGCCTCCTCCACCTGCCGTTCCGTCTCAACCTCCTGGAAGTCGCCCTGCAGCACGGTTGCGCCCCGCACCGGCTCCATCGGCAGCAGGTCGAGCGCGACCACGCGCCCCGATGGGCCGACCTTGCGCACCGCCACCTGCGTCCAGCCCCCCGGCGCGGCGCCGAGGTCCACCACCCGCGCCCCGGGCTTCAGGAGGCCGTACTTCTCGTCCAGCTCGATCAGCTTGAAGGCGGCGCGGGAGCGGAGGCCCTGCGCCTTCGCCGCGCGCACGTAGGGGTCGTTGAGTTGGCGGGTCAGCCAGCGCTGGCTGCCGGCGCTGCGCCCCTTGGCGTCGCGCAGCCGGCTGGCCAGGGGACGGCCCCCCGCAGGCGGTCTCGGCATGGATGCAGGCCCTTCCTTCGCGCGCGTCAGGCGTCGGCGGGCGTGGCGAATACCCTGGCGCCGCCCACCGCGGCGGATGCCTGGTTGCGCCAGCGCGCTGCCCGCGCGGCGGCGCGGTCGGCCCGGATCATGCGCATCAGCATGCCTTCGCGCAAACCGCGATCGGCCACGGTCAGCCGGGGCGCCGGCCAGACCTGGCGGATCGCCGCATAGACCGCGCAGCCGGGCAGCACGAACTCCACCCGCTCCGGCCCGACGCAGGGATGGGCCGCCAGTCCCTCGCGCCCCAGCGCGAACAGGTCGCAGAGCGCCGCATCCGCCGCTGCGCAATCCAGCGTCTGCCCGTCCACCAGCGGCCGGCGGTAACGCGGTAGCGCGAGCGCGACACCGGCGAGCGTGGTGACGGTGCCGGAGGTGCCCATGAGCCGCACCCCGCCGGCGCGGATCTCCTGGCCGATGCAATGCACCCGGTCGAAGGCTGCGAGATGCTCCGCGACCTCCTCCACCACCGCCAGGAAGCCGCGCTCGGAGAAGCAGGAGAGGCCGGCCCGCTCGGCCAGGGTGACGACGCCGAGCGGCAGGGAGAGATAGCCGATCAGCTCGGGAATCCCGCCGGGGCCGTGGTACTCGGCCCGTCCACGGTCGCGCGGCGGCGCTGGGCGCACGCGGATCCAGGCGATCTCGGTGCTGCCGCCGCCGATGTCGAACAGCAGCGCCCTGCGGTCGCCGGGCTCGAGCAGCGGGGCGCAGGATTCCATCGCCAGTTCGGCCTCCTCGCGCGACGAGATGACGCGCAGCCGGAGGCCGGTCTCGGCCTGGACCCGGGCGAGGAAGGCAGCACCGTTGGAGGCGCGGCGGCAGGCCTCGGTCGCCACCGCATGGATCATCCGCACCGGCCGCCGCGCAATCTTCTCCGCGCAGGCGCGCAGGGCCGCGAGGGCGCGGTCCATCGCCGCCTCCGAGAGCCGGCCGGTGGCGGCGAGCCCTTCGCCGAGCCGGACGATCCGGCTGAAGCCGTCGAGCACGCGGAACCCACCGCCGGGGCCAGGCGCACCGATCAGGAGCCGGCAGTTGTTGGTCCCCAGGTCGAGGGCCGCATAGACGGGAGCCGATCCACCGCCGCCGCCGTACGGCCCATGCGCGGCCGCCCCCGCCCGTGCCGACGCCGGAGAATCTCCGGCAATGGAGGTCACGGTAGCTGCGGCCACGGCAAATGCGGAATCGTCGGGCATCCTGGGTGTCCGGTCGGCCCCGGCCCGGGGCGGACCAAATCATGATCCGGCTATGTGGGCAGCGCAGCAAGCGGAATCGAGGCGGACGAGCGATCCTGGCCCGCCAGGCGCCGGACCGTAACGTTGTAGTTGAATTGCGTGATCGGGCGCACGCACTATATGGCTTGTCGGCGATCCCGACCGGTACGACTGCGCAAGCCTGCGCGCCCCCCGCTTGCCTCGTCGGCGGGTGCACGCTAGCTAAAGGACTGCTCCGCCTGCGGCGGCGGCGTGGATCCGCTTGGGGGATAGTTTAGCGGTAGAACTACCGGCTCTGGACCGGTCAGCCCTGGTTCGAATCCAGGTCCCCCAGCCACCCCTCCCGAAAGCATAGGAAATCCAAGGCATTGATCGGCCCGGCCAAGCCGCCGGAGGTCGCGCTTGGTCCTTGCTGTCCCACCACTATCCCACCTTTCCCGCCGAGGTTGTGTATACCGCTACCGCCGACGCATCCCGGGCGAGCCTCGGGGGCGCGAGGTGGTGGTGAGCCTCCGCACCCGGCACTTCCGAGAGGCGGAGCACCGGGTGGCATTGGTGGATGCCGCATTTGACGATGCATTGGCACGGGCGAGGCAGGCGGTGAGCGAGGGCGCGAAGGACCTCAACGCGATCCTGCGGGCCTATCTGCGGGAGGCCCTTGAGCGTGACCTTGAGCAGCGGATGGACCGGCCCCCCGGCCGCCCCGTCTATGCCCACTGGTGGGAGCCGGGCGACCCCGGCACCGCCATGGAGGCCGACCTTGAAGCCATCCGTAACGCGCGGGCGAGCTTGGCCCGGGACCTCGCCACCAACGACCCGAAGGAGATGGAGGGAGAGGCGAGGACGCTCCTGCGTCGCCACGGGTTGCCGGACCGTCTGCTCCGCCCACTCGCGCTCGGCCTACTGGAAGC
>JADGHI010000549.1 GCA_019689515.1 Acetobacteraceae bacterium
GGCGACGACGTCCACCGCACCGCCCGCGCCAAATGGCACCACGATCCTGATGGTGCGCCCGCCCGCCACCGGCTGTGCCGCTGCCAGGCGCGGCGCAGCAGCCCCGATCAGCATCGCCGCCGCCAGCGGGCGACGCCCGATCCTCTGCGTCATCCCCCTCTCCTTCTCCCTGCGTCGTTTCCCGCTGTGTTCAGCTCTTGAAGTCCACCGCGTCGGAGGTGGTGAAGGTCGCGAAGCGCTGCAGCACGCGGATGGCCGCCTCGTGGTCCTCCAAGGTGGCGGAGGCGCAGCAGTCCTCGAGCACGGTCACGACATAATCACGGTCGTGCGCATCCCTCACCGTCCCCTGCACCACCGCGACGGTCGAGACGCCCGAGCAGAAGATCCGCTCGATCCGGTGCGCCCGCAGGATCGCTTCCAGATTCGTCCCGTAGAACGGACTCACCCGGTGCTTCACGATGTCGAAGTCACCCGGCTGCGGGGCAAGATCCTTGTGCACCTCCGTTCCCCAGGTGCCGAGCTTGAACAGCCCGTGCTGCTTCGCCCCGTTGAAAATCGCGGAGGTGTCCGGCGCCTCACGATAATCCGGCGAGAAGCCCACGCGCACATAGCCGATCGGCACGCCGGCCGCGCGCGCTTTGGCGATTGCCTTGGCGGTGCGTGGGATGATGCCGCGGGAGCGGACCTGCTCACCGAGCGGGCCTTTGCCGTTCGGCCCGTCCTCCGCGACCAGGTCGTTCTCCATGTCCAGCACGAGATAGATTGAGCGCATTTCTAAAGCCCCCGCTGCACCTATTGATCACGAGACATCCGGGCTGGAGAGGTCAGAGCGTCGGGCTTGGGCCTGGCCGTTCGCCGCAGGACACCGCGCCTCGCACGCTCCTCATCGGCGCCCTCCGTGCGCCAGCACGCGGCGGACATAGCGGCCGGTGCCGACCGCCGCGTCCTCCAGCGCCCCCTCGCGCAGCGCGAAGCGGCCCCGCACCAGAGTGTGCACGACGCGGCCGGTCAGCTCCCAGCCCTCGTAGAGGGAGTAGCCCGCGGAGGAACGCACCTCATCCCGCTGCACCGTCCAGCGGGCGGCGAGGTCCACGATGGCGAGGTCCGCGTCCAGCCCCGGGGCGATCGCGCCCTTCACGTGGTCGAGCCCCATGGCGCGGGCCGGATTGGTCGCGGTCAGGGCGGCGATCCGCTCCAGGCTCAGCCCGCGCTTCGCGTAGCCCTCGCTCAGCAGCACCGGCAGCATGGTCTCCAGGCCCGGGCAACCCGGGGAGGCCGCCCAGATGCCACCCTGCTTGGAGGCGATGTCGCGATGCACGTGGTCGGTCGCGACCGTGTCGATACCGCCATCCAGGAGCGCCTGCCACAGGGCCTCGCGATCCGCCGGGGAGCGAAGCGGCGGGTTGATCTTGCCGACGTCGCCGCCCGCCCAGGTCTCGTCGTGCGTCAGGTAGTGGGGGCAAGTCTCGACGAAGACGCGCGCACCGGCGGCGCGCTGGCGCAACGCGGCCTCCAGCGCCTCGGCCGAGGAGGTGTGCACCACATAGAGCGGCGCGCCGGTCACCTGCGCCACGTAGGCGGCGCGCTGCACCGCGTCGGCCTCCACGAAAGGCGGGCGCGTGGCGTTCCAGGCCGCAAGGCCACCCTTGCCCTCAGGGTCCGCCTGCATCACCCGCTCTCGCAGGACCCAGGCCATCTCGATGCTCTCGGGATGCGGGCAGACCATGCCGCCACACGCCGCCGCGGCCTCGCAGAGCCGCAGCAGGAAGCCATCATCGATGTCCGGCAGGCCGAGGCGTTTCCCTTCGCCGCCGCGGTTGTTCATGAAGATCTTGAAGCTCGGGGCGCCCCAGTCGCGCGCGTAGCGCGGCACGCCGGCCAGTTGCGCCTCGGTCGAGATGATGCAGTGGTAGCCGAAGTCGATGCGTGCACCCGCCTCCGTGACCGCGATGACCTCGTCGAAGATGTCCTCGAAGGGCTCGGCCGACATCAGGTAGGGGATGAAGCAGGTGACACCGCCTGCGGCGGCGGCGGCGCTCTCCTGGTCCGCGTCACCCGGCACGCGCGGGCGGGAGATGTCCTTGCCGTGCCCGAGGTGCAGATGAGCGTCGATGACGCCGGGCAGGATGGTCAACCCGCGGACGGAGAGCGTCTCCGCCGCCGCGCAGGCCTCGCCCGGCGCCAGGATGGCGGCGATCTTCCCGCCGCGGAGCGCGATGTCGCAGGGAGTGGTGCCGCGCCCGGGCAGCACCGCCACGCCATCGCGGAGCACCAGATCGAAGGAGCGCATCAAGCTCGTCCTTGCTGCGCCGCAGGGGCGTTGTTGCGAAGGATATTCCGGCGTGCCGGAGGACAGGCCAGGCGCAGCGCCCGCTCCGCGTCGTGCCCGAACTGAGGGGCGTTCACCGGGAACATCTCAACCTCTTCGTCGGTAGAGCGGCCGTCAGGCAGCGCCATCGCGCCCAAGGCCCCGCAAGGCCTCAATGCACTCGTCCGTGGTCATCACGTCCGCGTACTTCTCGGACATGTCGAACAGGTTGACGCAGTGCGAGGTGTGGCTGCGGTCGTAGACCGCGTCGCTCGGCACCACGACCCTGAAGTTGTAGGCGAAGGCGTCCACCACCGACCCACGCACGCAGCCGCTGGTGGTGCAGCCCGTGACAACCAGCGTATCGGCCCCGAGGTCGATCAGGTAGCTCGCCAGGGGCGTGCCGAAGAAGGCGCTCGGGTGCTTCTTCGGCAGCAGGATGTCGTTCGCGGCCGGCGCCACCTCCTGCACGAAGTCATAGCCATGGCGCGCGACGGTCATCAGCGCCGGCACCTTCTCGGCAAGGCGGCCGGAATCGAAGCTCTCCTTCGGGGCGACGTAGGGGTAGAGCACCGGCCATCCGCGCTCGCGGAAGAGCCCGAGCAACCTGCGGATCTGGCCCACCGCGGCCCAGCCAACCTCGCCGCAGGAGGTTGGGAACTCCTTGATCGCGTCCCAGAACGGCTGGGGCTTGGTGCCGACCGTCCGGTACTGCACGTCGATGATGAGCAGGGCAGGGC
>JADGHI010000550.1 GCA_019689515.1 Acetobacteraceae bacterium
CGCTGGAGCGGCTCTGGGCGCGGCCGACGGCCGACATCAACGGCATCTGGGGCGGCTACACGGGGCCCGGCAGCAAGACCGTCATTCCGGCGGAGGCGCATGCGAAGCTCTCCTTCCGCCTCGTCCCCGGCCAGGATCCGCAGCGCGTGCTCGCCGGCCTGCGCGTCTTCCTCGACGCACGCCTGCCGGCCGATGCGAAGGCGGAGATCCAGGTCTTCGGCGCCAGCCCGGCGATCGAGGTGCCGGCCGAGTCCCGCTGGGTGCGCGCCGCCCGCGCCGCGCTCTCCGAGGAATACGGCCGCCCCGCCGTGCTGATGGGCAGCGGCGGCTCGATCCCGGTGGTGGAGAGCATGCGGCGCATCCTCGGGCTCGAATCCCTGCTGATGGGCTTCGGCCTGAACGACGACCAGGTGCACAGCCCGAACGAGAAATTCGAGCTGCGCTGCCTGCACCAGGGCATCCGCAGCCACGCGCGGCTGCTGGCGGCGCTCGGCGGAGGCGCGGCGTAGCGCCGCCCACCCGCCGCCGCCGCAGGCCTCAGCGCTCGGGCAGGAAGCCCACGATCTCCTGTGCGCGCGTGACGATCGGGTCGGCGATGGCGCGCGCGCGCTCGGCGCCGGCGTGCAGCACGGCGTCGATCGCATGCGGGTCGGCGAGCAGGCGGCGCATCTCCGCGGCGATCGGCGAGAGGTGGGCAACCAGCGCCTCGGCCAGCACCTCCTTGAACTGGGCGAAGCCCTTGCCGCCGTGCTCGCGCAGCACGTTCTCGGGCAGCGTGTCCGTCACCGCGGCGAGGATGCCGACCAGGTTGCGCGCCTCCGGCCGCCCCTCGAGCCCGGAGACGCTGTCCGGCAGCGGCCGCGGGTCGGTCTTGGCGCGGCGGATCTTGAGCGCGATCGTGTCCGGGTCGTCGTTCAGGTTGATGCGCGACTGGTCCGAGGGATCGGACTTCGACATCTTCTTTGTGCCGTCGCGCAGGGACATCACCCGCGCGGCGACGCCCTGGATCAGCGGCTCGATCTGCGGGAAGAAGTCCACGCCGTAGTCGTGGTTGAACTTCTGCGCGATGTCGTTGGCGAGTTCCAGGTGCTGCTTCTGGTCCTCGCCCACCGGCACGCGCGTCGCGTGGTAGGCGTGGATGTCCGCCGCCATCAGGTTCGGATAGACGTAGAGGCCGGAGGAGGCGTTCTCGCGGTCCTTGCCGGCCTTGTCCTTGAACTGCGTCATCCGGTTCAGCCAGCCGAGCCGCGCGACGCAGTTGAAGATCCAGGCGAGCTGTGCGTGGGCGCGCACGTGGCTCTGCACGAACAGGATGCACTTGCGCGGGTCGAGGCCGCAGGCGAGCAGCGCCGCCGCCATCTCGCGCGTCTGCTGGACGAGCTGCTTCGGGTCCTGCCAGACGGTGATGGCGTGCATGTCCACCACGCAGAAGATGCAGTCGTGGTCGTCCTGCAGCGGCACCCAGTTGCGGATGGCGCCGAGGTAGTTGCCGAGGGTCGGCACGCCTGAGGGCTGGATGCCGGAGAAGACGCGCTGCATGGCTGCTGGCGGGACCATGGGTTGGTGGAGTCGCGGGCGGTTTCCCGCGCGGGGCCGGGGGCGTCAAGCCGCGCGGATGGTGTTCCGGAGGCGGATCGGAGCTGCCTCGTTGCGGAACGGCGCGCGGCCGATCCGAAGGCCGGGCACCGTGGCGCGGACACGCCGCCATTCGGCCGGCCGGCGGGTGCGCCGCCAATGCGTCACCCCACCTGCCCTTCCCGGTGCCGCTCAAGATCACGTGGGTCCACCCTCGCCGGCGGGTGGGCGATCCCGCGCAAGTGCGTCCGATGCGGCCTGCGGCGCAGCGCGGCGGCGGACGGGATCGGATCGAAAGGACGGCGGCCCGGATGTGCTATGAGTTCGGCTGCCCGGGGAGGACCACCGCCATGTTCCGAGCACTCGCCCGTTCCGCCCTGCCGATGCTGATCCTGCTGCCCGCCGTCGCCTGTGCGCCGCAGTCGGGTGGCGGCGGCGGCAGCACGGCGGCCCAGCAGCCGTCCCGTTCCACCGCCCCTGCCGCGGCCACGGGTGGCTGCGCGCCCGGCGCGGCCGGCTGCGCGCCATCCTCGTCACAGCGCGCCACGGCCCCGGCCGCCGTCGATCCGCTGGACACCGGCGCCGCGAGAGACACGGGCGGCGGCGGATACTAGCGCACGGACGGTCCGACACCCGCCCGCCCGCGGTCTCGCTCGCCAGTGCGTGGAGGGCTCAGTGGATCGGGGCGAGGAAGGGCGTGCCGGGGTCGGCAACGTGGAAGAGCACCACCCGCATCGGCTCTGGGGCGCTGTGGTTGTAGCCCGTCATGCGCACGTTCGCCGGCTCCACCATTGACTGGCCCGCACGCAGGGTCACCGGCTCCCGCCCTTCCATTTTCCAGCGTGAAGGTGCCCTCCACGATGTGGACGGCCACCGGGAAGCGGATGCGTGTGGAAGACCGTCGCTGCCTCGGCGCGATGATGGCGGTCATGACCTGCCCCTCCTGCCGCTCGCCGCGCGGCATGCCTTCGACCACCTCGCGGTGGACGAGGTCGGGCCTCGCGTGGCCCTGCTGCGCGGTGGCGACCGCGGCACCGAGAAGGGCGACGGTCGGGATCGGCGTCCGGGGCATGGCCCTCTCCTCCCCGCCCGGATGGCGATGGCATGGAGGTTCGCCCGAGTGCCGGCACGCGGGAGGGCACATCGGTTGGAGGCGGTGTGCCTGTCTGCCAGCGGAGACACCGCCACCGATCAGGCGACCGGAGCAACGCCACAGCCGTCTCGCCCCAGCGCCGGAAGGTGCAAGTTCCGCTGGCCCGGGCGGGCTCAGCGCGCTTAGCCGGGCTGCCGCTGGCTAGCCCCGCGCGCCGAATATCGCGGTGCCGACCCGCACATGGGTCGCGCCGCAGGCGATCGCGATCTCGAAATCGGCACTCATGCCCATGCTGAGCGTCGGCAGGCCGTGCTTCGCGGCCAGCGCGGCGAGGTACTCGAAATGCGGCCGCGGATCCTCGCCCGCCGGCGGG
>JADGHI010000551.1 GCA_019689515.1 Acetobacteraceae bacterium
GCGCAGGCGATGCGCGACGTGGAGGAGGTGCGCCGCGGCGTCGCCGGCCCGCTCTGCAGCCTGGCGCTGGATGCCGTGCTGGTGCCGATGCTGCTGCTGCTGCTCGCCTGGTTCCACTGGGCCTTCGGCGTGCTCGCGGCGGCCTTTGCCGCGCTCGCGCTGCTGCTCGGGCTGGCGGCCGAGCGGCTGACGCGCCAGGCGCTGGCGGAATCGAACCAGGCGGCGGCGCGTGGCGCAGCACTCGTCGCCGACGCGGTGCGCTGCGCCGAGGCGGTCGAGGCGATGGGCCTGATGCCGGCGCTGGTGCGGCGCTGGGCGGTGGAGATCGGCCGCGGCGCGGAACAGCTCCGGCGCGCGCCGGCGGGGGCGCGCGCCGCCACGGCGGCGGCGGCCACGCTCTACGGCCTCGCCTCCGGCGGAGCCCTGGTCGTCGGGGCGCTGCTGATCACGAACGGCAGCCCGATCGGCTACGGCCTCGTCGCCGCGCTGCTGCTGACCACGCGCATCATGGAGCCCTTCTCCCGGCTCGGCGCGGTGCTGGAGGAGGCCGCCGCGGCACGCGCCGCCTGGCGCCGCCTCGACCTGCTGCTGAGCGAGGCGGACGCCGCGCCGGCGCCCGAGACCCGCGCCTATCCGTGCCCGGAGGGGCGGCTGCAGGTCGAGCGGGTAACGCTGGTGCAACCGGGTGCCGGCCGCGCCCTGCTGCGCGAGGTCGATCTGACGCTCAGCCCGGGCGAGGTCGTCGCGCTGGTGGGTCCGCCCGGAAGCGGCAAGTCCACCCTGCTCCGCATCATCCTCGGCCTGCGCCGCCCGACGGCGGGCGAGGTGTTCCTGGACGGCCACGCCACAGCGCACTGGGACCGCGAGGATCTGGCGCGGCACATCGGCTACCTGCCGCAGGACCCGTTGCTGACGGGCGGCACGGTCGCCGAGGCGATCGCGCGCCTCGCGGAGCGGCCGGACATGCGCGCGGTCCTGCGCGCGGCGCAGCTCGCCGGCGCCGATCGCATGGTGGCGGGGCTGCCGCAGGGCTTCGCGACGCGGATCCAGGGCGGCGATGTGCGGCTCTCCATGGGCCAGCGGCAGCGCATCGCGCTCGCCCGCGCGGTGTACGGCACCCCGCGCATCGTCCTGCTCGACGAGCCGGCGGCCTATCTGGACGCCGAGGGCGAGGCGGCGGTGGCGCGCATGATGGCGGCGCTGGCCGAGGCCGGTGCCGCGGTGCTCTTCACCTCCCACCGGGAGGGGCTGCTGCGCGCGGCGGGGCGCGTGGTCGCGCTGCGCGAGGGCGGCCTGCTCGTCCCGGCGACGCTTGGCGCGCCGCGGCGCCGTCTGCCGCAGGGGAGCGGCACCACCGGCACGCCAGGCGCACCGGCGGCCCTGCCCGCCGCGGAGTCCGGCGCCTCGCTGCCGGCCGCCCCTGCCGCCGGCGCGCCACGGGTGGCGGCATGAGCGCGGCGACAGGCATCCTCACCGCCGGCCCGCTGCGGCGCGGACTGCCGTTGGCGACAGCGCTCGGGCTCGGACTACTGCTGTCGGTCGGCGTGCAGGCGCTGGTGCTGACCGTGCCGCTGCTCATCATGCACGTCTTCGACGGCGTGCTCGAATCGCGCAACCTCGACACGCTCGTGGTGCTGTCCATCGCCTTCGCGGTGGCCCTCATGCTCGGCGGCGTGCTGCGCTACCTGCGCGCCGCGCTGCTCGCGGCGGTGGCGGAGCGGCTGGGACGCCGGCTGCAGCTCCACGCCCTGGTCGCCTCCGTGCGCGTGGGCCTCGGCGGGGACCGCACGCCGGCAGCCCTGGCACTGCGGGACGTGGCCGAGCTGCGGCGCCTCCTCGGCGGGTCGGTGCCAGCGGACCTGCTGGATCTCGTCGCGATCCCGCTGGCGCTCGTCTTCCTGTGGCTGCTGCATCCGCTCTTCTTCGTCGTCGCCGTGCTGGCCTGCCTGGCCAAGGGCGCCCTCGGCGCGCTGATCGACCGTGCGACGCGCGGCATGGTGCGGGACGCCGCGACGGCGGAGGCGCGCACGGTGGGCGAGCTCATGGGGCGGCTGCGCCAGCCGGACCTCCTGCTCGGCCTCGGCCTGCTGCCGGCGGTGCTGCGCCGCTGGGCGCCGCTGCATGTCGCGGCGCTGGAACGCCACGACGCCGCGCAGCGCCGCGCCAAGGCGCTGGAGGCGCTGATGCGCTTCGCCATCCTCGCGCAGCAGGTCGCCGTCGTCGGAACCGGCGCATGGCTGCTGGTGCGCGGCGTGGCCACGCCGGGCGTGATGATGGCGGCCATGACCATGACCGGCCTCGCGACCAATCCCATCGCGCGCCTGGTCACGCAGTGGCGCGACTGGGCGCGCGGCGCGGAGGCGTGGCGCGAGTTGCGCGCCCTGGCCGAGCGCGGCGCGCCTCCGGTGCCGGTCGCGCCGGACCCCTCGGCGCCCCCGGGCCTGCTGATCGAGAACGTGACGCTGCATCCCCCGGGCGCCGCGCGGCCGCTCCTCACCGGCCTCACGCTTCACCTGCCACCCGGGTGCGCCTGGGTGGTCGCCGGGAAGAACGGCGCGGGCAAGACGACGCTGCTGCGCGCCGTGCTCGGCCTCACCCCGCCGCAGGAAGGGCGCGTGCTGCTCGACGGGCAGGACACATACCGCGTCGATCGCGCCGTGATCGGACCCCGCATCGGCTACCTGCCGCAGGAGGCGCAGCTCCTGGAAGGCTCGGTGATCGAGAACATCGGCCGCTTCACCGGCGGTCCCGCCACGGCCGTCGAGGCCGCCCGGCGCGTCGGCGCGCACGCCGCGATCGGCCGCCTGCCGCGTGGCTACGACAGCGACGCCGGGCCCGATGCGGGCCTCTCGGGCGGGCAGCGGCGGCTGATTGCCCTCGCCCGCGCCATGCACGGGACGCCGCGCCTGATCGTCCTCGACGAGCCGGAGGCCGGGCTCGACGCCTCGGGCCGTGCCGCCTTGCGCGACGGAGTCGCGGCGGCGCGCGACGCCGGGGCCGTGGTGCTGCTGGTGACGCACGAGCCCGCCGCCTGGAGCGA
>JADGHI010000552.1 GCA_019689515.1 Acetobacteraceae bacterium
TTCCCAACCCCTTCGCCCCGCCCGGCGAGGAGGACCCGATCGTGCTGCTGCCCGCCCTCCAGCCGGACATTGCGATCTTCCACGCCGCCATGGCCGATGCGGAAGGCAATGTCTGGATCGGCCGCCGGCGCGAGATCGCCACCGCCGCCCACGCCGCCCGCCGCTCCCTCGTCACCGTCGAACGCGTCGTCGAGGGCAACATGCTTGAGGACGAGCGCCTCGCGCCGGGCGTCATCAGCGCGCTCTACGTCGAGGCGGTGGCGGTCGCGGAGCGTGGCGCCTGGCCCTGCGGCCTGCTCGACGAGTACGCGCCGGACGGGGCGCACGTCGCGGAATACGCGAGACTCGCCCGCACCGAGGAGGGCTTCCGCGAATACTGCGCCCGCTACGTCTTTGGCGAAGCCCGCGCGGCGGCCGCCGAATGAGCACCACAGCAATCCGCCCCGAGGAACGGCTGGCCGTCGCCATCGCCCGCCTCGTCCTCGATCCCGCCGCGCCGCCCGTCCGCCATGTGGCGATCGGCGCTGCCTCGCCCATCCCGGCGGCCGCCTGCTTCCTGGTGCGCGCGCTCGGCCACCCCTTACGCGTCTCGCTGCAGCAGCGGCGCACCGCCAACCCCTTCACCGAGGGCTCGCGCGAGCTCTTCGACCTGACGGGCCAGGGACGCATAGACCTGTTCTTCCTCGGCGGCGGGCAGATCGACGGCCAGGCGAACATCAACCTGATCGGCACCGGCGAGTGGCCCGGCCGCGCCGCGCGCTTCCCGGGCAGCTTCGGCAGCGCCTTCATGTACATGATGACGCCGCGCACCATCCTGTTCCGCGAGGAGCACTCCCCGCGCGTGCTGGTGCCGAAGGTGGACATCGTCTCCGCCCCCGGCGTCTCGCCGCCCGGCGTGTTCCGCCGCGGCACGGCGCAGGCGCTGGTCACCGGCCGCTGCGTCTTCCGCTTCCACCCGGACCGCGCGCGCTTCTCGCTGGCGAGCCTGCATCCGGGCGAGAGCATCGAGAGCATCCGCGCCGAAACCGGCTTCGACTTCGACATCCCCGCGGACGTCCCCTCCACGCCGGAGCCCACGGAGCAGGAGCTGGCGTTGTTGCGCGGCCCGGTGCGCGAGGTGATGCTGGAGCCCTATCCCGAATTCTGCGCCCGCGTGTTCGACAGGAAATCCGCTGCATGACCGACGCGCTCCCCACCACCGCCGCCCAGGGCAAGGGCCTCGCGAAGTCCGCGGGCGCGCTCGCCGGGCTCAAGGTGATCGACCTCACCCGCGTGCTCGGCGGCCCCTACTGCACCATGATCCTCGCCGACCACGGCGCGGAGGTGATCAAGCTGGAGCCGCCCCAGGGCGACGAGACGCGCGACTGGGGCCCGCCCTTCCACGAGGGCGACGCCAGCTACTTCCTCGGCGTCAACCGCAACAAGCGGAGCGTCGGGCTCGACCTTTCGAAGCCGGCGGGGCGCGAGGTGCTGATGCGCCTGCTCGAGGGCGCCGACGTGCTGATCGAGAACTTCAAGCCCGGCAGCATGGAGAAGTGGGGCCTCGGCTACGAGGAGGTGCTCTCCAAGCGTTTCCCGCGCCTGATCCATTGCCGCGTCTCCGGCTTCGGGGCCGACGGGCCGCTCGGCGGCTTCCCGGGCTACGACGCGATCCTGCAGGCGATGACCGGGCTGATGTCCATCAACGGCACCGAGGATTCCGGCCCGACGCGGCTCGGCAATCCCGTGGTGGACCTCGCCACCGGCCTGTTCAGCACCATCGCCATCCTGATGGCGCTGCACGAGCGCGAGCGCTCCGGCCGCGGGCAGTTCTGCGACATGACGCTGCACGACTGCGGCATGGCGCTGCTGCACCCGCACGCCGCCAACTACTTCCTCTCCGGCAAGCGGCCGGTGCCGACCGGCAACCCGCACCCGAACCTCGTCCCCTACTCCAAGTTCCGCACGAAGACCTGCGAGATCTTCATCGCCGCAGGCAACGATCCGGCCTTCCGCAAGTTCTGCGAGTTCCTCGGCATCCCCGAGGTCGCGCGCGATCCGCGCTTCGCCACCAACGGCGCGCGCGTGACCAACCGCGCCGCGCTGACGGAGATCCTGGAGCGCCGCTTCGCCGAGGAGGACGGGCACGAGCTCACCCGCCGCATGCTCGAGGCGGGCCTGCCCGCCGGCCCCGTGCTGCACGTGGACGAGGCGATGGCCGCCGCGCACACGGCGCACCGGGAGATGGTGGCGGAGATGGGGTGGTTCCGCGCCCTCGGCACGCCGATCAAGCTCTCCCGCACCCCCGGCGGTGCCCGCACCCCGCCGCCGCGCTTCGGCGAGCATGCGCGCGAGGTGCTGGCGCAGCACGGCTTCACCGACGCGGAGATCGAGGCGCTGCGCGAGCAGGGCGTGGTGGTGGAGGCGCGGCGGAAGTAGCCGCCGCCCGCCGCCGCGTTGCGCCGGGGTGCAGGGCCTCGCGCCCGGCTTGCCAAAGGCTTCGGCGCGGCGTGCCCTGCCGGCCGCGCCGGCCGGTGGTTCGCGCCGTCCTACTCCTGCGCCGGCAGGCTGCGCAGATACGCCACCAGGTCGCGCAGGTCCCGCTCGGACATCCGTGCGTAGTATGCGTAGCCCATCGGCGGGAACAGCCGCCGCCCATCGGCCGAGATGCCCCGCGTGATCGCCCGGATGATCTGCTCGTCGGTCCAGTCGCCGAGGCCGCGCGCGCGGTTCGGCGTGATGTTGGCGGCCACGCTCGTGCCCCAGGGCCCATTGAAGGGCCGCCCGCCGGCACCGGTGCGCGACCAGTCGTGCCGCCCGCCCTCCCCCATCGGCGTGTGGCACTCGATGCAGTGGCCGACCGGGCCCGCGAGGTAGCGCCCGCGCGCCACGGGATCGTTCTCCGGCGGATCGGGCACATTGGCCACCGGCGGGCCGTAGTTCGGCGGCAGCGGGATGCGATAGACACTCCGTTCCACCCGGTTGCGCACCGGCGGCACGGTGCGGAGATAGGCCACCATGGCCGCGAGATCGCGGTCCGAGATCCCGCGGTAGAGTTC
>JADGHI010000553.1 GCA_019689515.1 Acetobacteraceae bacterium
CTGAAGCGCCACCAGCCGACGCGCATGGGCGACCCGGACGCGCCGCGCTCGGACGAGGACCTGTCGGAGAAGTTCCTCGAGCTGGTGGTGCCCGCGGTCGGCGCGGAGCCGGCGAAGGCGCTGCTGGATCAGCTCTGGCACGGCGCCGCGCTGCCCGGCCCCGTGCCCCTGCTCGGCGCCTCCGCGGCGAGGGCCGCCGCGGCCGAATGAGTCCCGGTGCGGGCGGCGTGGCGGAACGGCCGCGCCGCCCTCACCAGCCTCCGGGCGTGATCCAGAGCGCCACCGCCCCGGCCGCCAGGCCCGCGAGGGCGCCGAGGCCGAAGCGCACGCCGAAGCCCGGCCCGCCGAGCGCCAGCCCATAGGCGGCCTTCGCCAGGGTGTTCGACGCCACCGCCACCGCCACGGCGATCGCCGCGGCGGATGTGGGCAGCGCGCCGTCCGTCGCCAGCACCGCCATGGAGAGCGTCACCGCGTCCACATCGGCCAGGCCGGAGATCGCGGCCACGGCGATCGCGCCGATGCCGCCGAACCGCTCGGCCGCGAACTCGCTGAGCAGCCTGACGGCGGCGAGCAGCACGGCCAGACGCAGCACCGCCCCGAACTCGAACGGATTGCCGACCGGGCTGCGCGCCGCCTCGTCCTCCCGGCCGGTCCTCAGTCCGGGCAGCAGCGCCGCGAGCGCCTGTGCGAGCGCCCCCGCGACGAGAGCCGGCAGCAGGAGCGTCGCCAAGGCCGGCGAGGCAACGGAGACCAGCACCGCCGCCCGGGCATAGGACACCGCGCCGGCCGCCAGCGCCCCCGCGGCGAGCGGCCCCGCCGCCGCCGCCTCCCTGTGCGCGAGACGGGCATTCGTCACCGTCACGGCGGTCGAGGAGGCAAGGCCCGCCGCCGCGCCCGCGACCAGCCTCCCGCGCGCCGTGCCGAGCAGGCGCACCGCGACGTAGCCGACGAAGGAGGCCGCCGCGAGGATCACGGCAAGCAGCCAGACATGCGCCAGGTTGAGGCCCCCCAGCGCGGCGATGGGACGGTCCGGCAGAAGCGGCAGCGCGACCAGCGTCATCGCCAGCAGCAGCAGGGCGGAGCGCAGCTCGGGCCAGCTCAGGCGCTCGACGAAGGCGTGCAGCACCTCCCGGCTGGCGAGCAGCGCCGTCATCGCCACCGCCGCCGCGCCCACGACCTGGACGTCGCCGAGCACCGAGAGGGCCCCCAGGGCGAACACCGCCTGCGCGGCGACCACGCTGGTGACGCTGAAGTTCCCCTCGGCCTCCGCCTCGCGCAACTTGAACAGGATCAGCGCGGCGGAGAGGCCGAGGAAGCCGAGGCCGAGCAGCAGCGCGGCGGCCGTCGCCGCCGCGACGCCGCCTGCCCCGCCATCCGGAATGGACCTCGCCAGCGCCGCGGCGAGGCCGCCGAGGAGGCCGACGATTCCGAAGGTGCGGAGGCCGGCGGTACGCTGTCCCGCCTCCTCCTCGCGTTCCCGCCAATGGCGTTCGAGCCCGACCAGCAGGCCGACGCCGAGCGCGACCGCGAGCCGGTAGAGAAGCTCCTGCTCCGCCGGCACTGCCTCAGCCCGGGCGTGCTCCGGTGGCGCGCAGGATCGGCGTCCACTTCTCCGTCTCGGCGCGCAGGTGCCGTGCCGCCGCGGCGGGGTCGCCCGGCATCGGGTCCACGCCGACCTCCTCGAGGCGGCGCTGCACCGCCGGCTCGGCGAGCACCTGCAGCACGGCGCGCGACAGGGTCTCGACGATCTCCGCCGGCAGTCCCGCGGGGCCATAGAGCGCCTGCCAGGAGGAGGCGCTGTAGCCCGGGACTCCCGCCTCCTGCAGCGTCGGCAGGTCGGGCAGCATGCGCGAGCGGCGCGCCGTGGTGACGGCGAGGGCCCGGACCTTGCCCTCGCGCGCCAGCGGCGCCAGCAGGGTCTGGCTGTCGATCATGAAGTTCACGCGCCCGGCGAGGAGGTCGGTCACCGCCGCGGGCGTGCCGCGATAGGGCACGATGGTGAACTCCACATTGGCGAGGCGCTTCAGCAGCTCACCCGCCAGGTGGGAGGCGGCGCCGACGCCGGTGGTGGCGAAGGTGGCCTGGTCGCGCCGCTCGCGCAGCCAGGCGAGCAGGGAGGGCACGTCGTGCGCCGGCACGTCCGGGTGCACGCAGACGAGGAAGCTCTGGTCGCCGAGCAGCGCCACCGGCGTGAAGTCGGCGATCGCGTCGAAGCCGGCATCCGGATAGAGCGCGGGGATCACCGACTGCGCCGCGCCGTTCAGCAGCAGGGTGTAGCCGTCCGGCGCGGCGCGGGCGGCGGTCCGCGCGCCGATGGTGCTGCCGGCGCCGGGCAGGTTCTCCACCACCACGGGCTGACCCAGCCGCTGTGCGAGCGGGTCGGCGAGGATGCGCGCGACGACGTCAATGACGCCGCCGGCCGCGAAGGGTACGATGACGCGCACCGGGCGGGACGGGTAGCGCGGAGCCGCCTGTTGCGCGCGCGCCGCCACGGGGGATGCGGCGGCGGCCGTGGAGGCGGCCAGGAGCAGCAGTGGGCGACGTTTCATGGCGATCTCCTCGCGATCGGGTCGGTCGTGCATGGCGGGGCGCGGCGCGCGCATCCTAGCGCCGGCCGGTCCCGCCGGCGCGGACGATCTGCAAGGGGGCGCAGGGGACGGAGGGGCGCTCAGCGCCCCTGCCAGTTCGCCGGCCGGCGGGCGAGGAAGGCCTCCACGCCCTCGCGGAAATCGGCGCTGGTGAAGCACATCGTCACCAGGTCGTCGCCGTTGACGCTCCGCGCCGCCTCGCGCAGCCGCCGCATCGCCTCCTTCGTCGCGCGCAGGGTCAGCGGCGCGTGCCCGGCGACGGTGCGGGCGAGCTCCAGCGCGCGTTCCGCCAGCGCCTCGGGCGTGGGCAGGACCTCGGAGACGAGGCCGATGGCCTTCGCCTCCTCCGCCTCGACCAGCCGGGCGGTGTAGATCAGGTCGAGCACCCGCGCGGGGCCGAGCAGCGCGGCGAGGCGCGCGTAATTCGCCATGGAGAGGCAGTT
>JADGHI010000554.1 GCA_019689515.1 Acetobacteraceae bacterium
CCCCCGCGGCGCCGCGCCAGCGCGTCCCCGCGCTGCCCGGCGGCCCGCCGGTGCAGAATCTCCTGCGCGGGCTGCTCGGGCGGTGACAAGCGCGGACGACGGCGCACAGGCCCTGCGGCGCGAACGGCCGGGCCGCCCCGCCGCCGCTTCGGCGGCCACCCGCACACCGCCGCGCGCGTTGGAGGGACGCGCCACGCGCAGTGCATCGCAGGAAGGAGCCCGCGCTGCCGCGCGTGGGCAGCAATCGCGGGAATGCCCGGAGTGACCATGAAGCGATTCTGGACCAGTGCCACGGTGGGCGCGTTGCCGGAGGGAGGCTTCACCGTGCTGCTCGACGGCCGGCCGGTGCGGCTGCCCGGCGGAACGCCGATGCGCGTCGAGCAGCGGCCGCTCGCCGAGGCCCTCGCTGCCGAATGGGACGCCGCCGGCGGTGGCAAGGGTGGCGAGGCGGGGCCAGAGGCGCTGCCGCTCACCCGCCTCGTCGGCACGGCGCAGGAGCGGATCGCGCCCGATCCCGAGCCTGTCGTCGCGGAGCTGGCGAAATACGCCGAGACCGACCTGCTCTGCTACCGCGCCGAGGACCGCCGCCTCGCCGAGCGCCAGGCGGTGGAATGGCAGCCGCTGCTCGACTGGGCGGCGTTGCAGCTCGACGCGCCCTTGCGGGTGACGTCCGGCGTGATGCCTGTGGCGCAGGACCCGTCATCGCTGGCCGCGCTGCGCCGCGCGCTGGTGGTGCGCACGCCGCTCGAGCTCGCGGCGCTCGGCATTGCGGTGCCGGCGCTGGGGAGCCTGGTGCTCGGCCTGGCGCTGGCGCTCGGGCGGCTCGACGCGGCGGAGGCGTTCCGCCTCGCCACGCTCGACGAGGCCTTCGAGGAAGCCTTCTGGGGCGTGGACGCCGAGGCGGCGGCGCGGCGCGAGCGCATCGCGGCGGATGTTGCGCTGGCGCGACGGCTGATCGATCTGGCAAGCTCCGCGGCATGAAGGGACAGATGGCCGCACCGCCGGGCAAGGGCAGCGTCGGGCCGTGGCGGATGATGGTGGCGAAGCGGAGCGGAGCGCGCGAGCCGTGAGGGGACGCCGGATCCGCATCGAGGGCCGGGTGCAGGGCGTGGGCTTCCGCGACTGGATGGTGCGGGAGGCCACGCGGCTCGGCGTGCAGGGCTGGGTGCGCAACACCCTGGACGGCGCGGTGGAGGCGCTGGTCGCGGGCGACGAGGCGGCGGTGCAGGCGCTGCTGACCGCCTGCCGCGCGGGTCCGCGGCTGGCACGGGTGGACCGCATCATCGAGGAGTTCGCCGAGCCGCCGGAGGAGCCGGGGTTCGTGCGGCGGCCGTCGGGGTAAGGCGCGGGCGGAGGGCAGCGGACAAGGGCAGCTGAGATGGCGGGCGGCCATGCCGCCGCTGGCCTCGCGTGCGTTTGCGCTGCGTCAAGGCGATTGCCGGTCACAGGCGGCATGCGGGGGCCGCCAGCCAAAGCCCGAAGCTATCGTCGATGGTGGCCGCTGTCTGCCCGGAGGCCGCGATGATCCTCCGATACGCTCCCCACGTTCTTTTTGGTTTTTCGCATCTGCGTGCCCTGCCGGTCGGACTGCGCTATGCGGGGGCGGCGCTGCTCGTGGCGCTGGCGCTCGGCGTACGGCTCGTCCTGCTCGGGCCGCAGATGGCCTATCCCTGCCTGCCCTTCGTTCCGATCGTGGTGCTGTCCGCCGCGCTGTTCGATTTCGGAAGCGGCCTGTTCGCCGCGTTGCTGGCGAGTTCGGCCTTGCTGGCGCTCGACATCGCGCCGGCCGGTGCCGCAGCGGGGCAGATCGTCACCGGCTCCCCCATGGGTCCGGGCGGACTGGCCGCCTTCCTCGGAATTTCGCTGCTCACGGCCTCCCTGGTGGAGGTGCTGCACCGCACTATGCTGGAACTCGCCACGACCAGGGATGCCCTGGAGCGGACGCTGCGCGAGGCACACTGGCGCGGCGTGCTGCTGGATGAGGCGGCGCACCGTTCCCGCAACGACCTCCAGGCGCTCTCCGGCCTGCTCCGAAAGCAGGCGAGGATCGCCGCCGCGCGGGCCGAGACCAACGCCGCGGAGGCCCTGGAGACCGCGGCGGCGCGCGCCGCGGCGCTCGCGCGGCTGGGCGCGCTCATCGCCTCATCCGGCCCCGCCGCCGGAGCGGGAAGCGCGGAGGCCGGCACGTTGCTGCGGGGCATCGGCGAGGGGCTGCGCGCCGCGATCATACCGCCCAATGTCACGCTGGAAGTGACGGTGGTGCCGCACCCGATTCCCGCCTCGCAGGCGCGGGCGCTGGGCCTGCTGGTGCATGAACTGGTGACCAACGCCGCGAAATACGCCTTCCCGCAGGGACGGTCGGGCACCATCCGGGTATCGCTGGCGCGGCGCGGGGAGGACCTTGTGCTGGGGGTGGAGGACGATGGCGTAGGGCTGGACACGACGGCACCGCCGCGCGGCACCGGTCTGGGGCAGCGCCTCGCCAGGTGCATGGCGACCGAACTCGGTGGCCGGCTGCGGCTCGATCCGGGCGGCTGCGGCCGCGGCACGCGCTGGGAACTCGCCTTCCCGGCACCTTCCCCTGAATCGGCCCGGGTGGCAGCGCCCACGGCATGCGGGAATGCGGGCGCGCAGCCCTGACCTGCGTCATGGGTGGTTGCAATTCCGGCGGCCTCGGCGCAGATAGGTCGGGTCGGCGCCATTTCCGGCGCCTGCGCGATATCCCGGTCGCGTGATCGGTCCCCGCCAGGTGCGGTGGGACCGGACCGGGTTTCGCAAACCCTTCCCTTGGTACGACCCAGGCACGCGGGGCGTCCCGCCCGCAACAGCGCGGTACGGCGCCGTCCTCGGACGCGCGTGCGCATCGGCCGCGCCATGGATGATTTTCTTCGTGACAGATTTCGCTTCTCTCGGCCTCTCGGCGCCGCTGCTACGCGCGCTGGAGGAGGCCGGCTACGCCACCCCCACCCCGATCCAGGCCCAGTCCATCCCGCTCGTGCTCGACGGGCGCGACCTGCTTGGCATCGCGC
>JADGHI010000555.1 GCA_019689515.1 Acetobacteraceae bacterium
GATATTTGTATAAGAGACAGGCCCGGCGACCTACCTCCGCGCTTAACGCGCGGTCAACCGTGCGGCTTTCCGCCACGCTTCAGGAAAGCCTCCAGCATCCCGATCTCGCGCTTCTCGCCGGCGTAATCGCCGGCGAGGTGCTCATAGAGTCGCGCCGCGCCGTCGTAGATCCTGCTCTCGGCGCGGTCGCGGCCGACGAAATCGGCGATCTCCTCCATCTCGCCGGCCCAGCGGTAGGCCTTCGCGTACATCGTCGGCACCTGGCGCTGGAACCAGGCCAGCAGCTGCGGCTGGCTCTGCGAGAGCTCGGCGTACAGCGCCTCCGCCGCGCCGGCCCGCGTGGCGGCGAGCATCATGGTGGAGGCAAGGGCGGACAGGCCCTTGGTAATGCCGGCGTAGGACATCTTGAGCGCCGAGGCCGCGCCCACCGGCCCGTCGATGACCCGGATATCGAGCCCGCCGCGCTCGCGGAGCACCGAAAGGCGCGGCGCCTCCGCACCGGAGACGTAGATCGCAGGATTATAGCCATCCTCCCGCGGAGGCCCGCCGATGATGCCGCCATCGGCGAAGGTCATGCCGGCGGACTCGGCGATCTCGGCGACGCGCGCCGCGGTTTCCGGGCTGACCGCATTCAGGTCGGCGTAGAGCGGACGCGCGCCGGTCTTGCGGCAGATCGCCGCGAAGCGCTCAACCGTCGCGATCGCCTCGGAAGGCGGCACGATGGAGAGCACCATCTGGGCGGCGACGAGCTCCGCGTCCTCCACGTCGCGCATGCCCGCGGCGGCGGCGCGCTCGGCACTGGCGCGGCTGCGCCCGGCGAGCGAGGTGCGCACCTCCACGCCGTTCTGGGTGAGGCGCTTGGCGACGCCGGCGCCCATGGCGCCCTGTGCGACGATGGTGACGATAAGCGATGGCGCCTGCGTCATCGGATCGGTCCTCCTGTTCGTGTCCTCAGTCTCTCCGGTGGTCTATCCGGCGCGCGGCCGTGGCGAAACCCGCCCCCTGGCATCCTGCGGCGCGGCGCCGTAGCGTTCCCTCCGCGCACGCGCCAGAGGAGGAACCGCGCATGACCGAATTCGCCTTCGACCACATTCATCTGCGCACCCCCGATGTCGAGGCGACGGCGCAGTGGTACGAGCGCATGTTCGGCGCGAAGGTCCTGCGCTCCATGCAGCAGGGCCAGCCGCGCGTGGACCTCGAGCTCGGTGGGCAGAAGATCTTCCTTGCCGCCGTCGCGCCGGACGGCAAGACGGCCGATCCGCCTCGGTCCCCCTATCAGGGGCTCGACCATTTCGGCCTGCGCGTGACCGGCCTCGACGCGGTCGTGGCGGAGCTGAAGGCAAAGGGGGCGGAGTTCACGGTAGAGCCCACGAGCCCGCGCCCCGGCATCCGCATTGCCTTCCTGCGCGGCCCGCAGGACGTCACGATCGAGCTGCTGGAACGCAGCGTCTGAGGGCGGCGGCGCGCCGCCGGCCGCCCTCGCCCATCCGTCCCGGTGCCGCCTGCCCTCAGGCGAGCACCGGGCAGCCCGTGGCGGCGCGCACCTCCTCCAGCGTCACGCCGGGCGCCAGGTCGCGCACGCGGAAGGCCTCGCCGGTCGGCTCGAACAGGCCGAAATTTGTCGCGGCCAGCGTCACCACGCCGCGCGCCGTCACCGGCAGGGCGCATTGCCGCACCAGGCGCGGCTTGCCGTCACGCGTCGTGTGCTCCAGGATGATGAACACGCGCTTCGCGCAGGCGGCGAGGTCCATCGCCCCGCCGATCCCACCGCCCTTCGCGCCGGCGATCTTCCAGTTGGCGAAGTCGCCGTTGCAGGCGACCTCGTAGGCGCCCATCACCGTGGCGTCGATCCGGCCACCGCGGATGATGGCGAAGGAATCGGCGTGGTGCACCACCGCAGCGCCGGGCTTGAGGGTGACGTTCTGCCCGCCGGCGTTGACCAGGTTGAGGTCCTCCGTCCCGGGCGCGGCGATCGGGCCATAGCCGATCACGCCGTTCTCGGAGTGGTAGATCACCTCGCGGTCGCCGATGTCGGTGTTGGAGCAGAGCGTCGGCAGGCCGACACCGAGGTTGACGATCCAGCCGTCCTGGAATTCCTGCGCGATGCGGTCCGCCATCTGCTGGCGGTTCCAGCCCTTCGAGCCCTTCGTCCCGCTCATCTCAGCGATTCCTCTCCTGGCGCTTCTGCGGCCAGATTCCATCCGGAGCCGGTGGCACCTTCACGATGCGGTGGACGAAGATGCCGGGAGTGTGCACATCGTCGGGGTCCATCGCGCCGGCGGGCAGGATCTCCTCATCCACTTCCGCGATGGTGACGCGTGCCGCCATCGCCATCACCGGGTTGAAATTGCGCTGCGAGCGCCAGAAACGGAGATTGCCGAAGGTGTCGGCGCGGCGGGCGCGGACGAAGGCGTAGTCGAGCGGCAGCGCGTATTCCAGCAGGTATTCGCGCCCGTTGATCACCCGCGTCTCCCGCCCCTCGGCGAGCTCCGTGCCGACCGCCGTCGGCGTGTAGAAGGCCGGGATGCCGGCGCCCGCGGCGCGCATCCGCTCGGCGAGCGTGCCCTGCGGCACCAGCTCGGCCTCGACCTCGCCGGCCTCGTAGTACTTCGTGAAGGGCAGCACGTCCGAGGCGCGGGTCGCTGCAGTGAAGGCGCAGATCACCTTCCGCACCTGACCGTTCTCGACCAGCATGGCGATGTCGGGCATGCGGGGCTGCTGCGCGCCGCCCGTGGTGTTGGCCACGAGGGTGAGATTCCGCGCCCCCTGCTCGGCCAGCGCCTTGATCAGGTTGAATGGCGTACCGGGCATGGCGAACCCGCCGAAGCCGATGGTGGCCCCGTCCGGGATGTCCCGCACTGCTTCGGCGAAGCTTGCGACGACCTTGTTCCGTTGACTCATCCGCTGCCTTCCCTCGGCCCGCGGAGCGGGCCCACCATGGCGCCCATTATGGCGGCCCGGGCGGACCTGTCATCCCGCCCAGGTCGCGAAGGCCACCCGCCCCCAGTATATCAT
>JADGHI010000556.1 GCA_019689515.1 Acetobacteraceae bacterium
GCGTCGGGTAACTTCGCCGGATGAGCGGTGGCGGCGACGACGACGGGAATGGCCGGGTCCTCCGGCGCCAGCCCCGCCGCACGCGCCGCGGCGGTGCCGATCGCGGTGTGCGGGTCGGCGAGGTAGCCGCTCTCCGCGTGCAGGCGGCGGATCTCGGCGAGCGTGCCGGCGTCGTCCAGGGCGAAGCCGCGGAACAGGGCCGTCGCCTCGCGCCAGGCGGCGTCGGGGACCGGCATGCGGCCCTCGGCGCGGAAGCGCCGCATGGCCTCGCGCGTCGCGGCGGCGTCGCGGCCGAGCAGCTCGAACAGCAGCCGCTCGAAATTGCTCGAGACCTGGATGTCCATCGAGGGCGAGAGGGTGGGCTCCACCGCCCGCACCGACATATCGTTGGCGGTCAGCCAGCGCGCGAGGATGTCGTTGCGGTTCGAGCCGACGATCAGCCGCGCGACCGGCAGCCCCATCCGCCGCGCCGCCCAGGCGGCGAGGACATTGCCGAAATTCCCGGTCGGCACGCTGAACGCCACCGGGCGGTCGGGCGCGCCGAGGGCGAGCGCGGCGTAGGCGTAGTAGGGAATCTGCGCCGCGACGCGCGCCCAGTTGATCGAATTCACCGCCGCGAGGCGCATGTCGCGCCGGAAGGGCGCGTCGGCGAACATGTCCTTCAGCCGGTCCTGGCAATCGTCGAAGCTGCCCTCGACCGCGATGTTCAGCACGTTCGGCGAGAGCACCGTCGTCATCTGCCGCCGCTGCACCTCCGAGGTGCGGCCGTGCGGGTGGAGGATCACGACGTCCACCGCCGAGCGGTCGCGGCAGGCCTCGATGGCGGCGGAGCCGGTGTCGCCGCTGGTCGCGCCGACGATGGTGATGCGCTCGCCGCGCCGCGCCAGCACATGGTCGAACAGCCGCCCGAGCAGCTGCATCGCCATGTCCTTGAAGGCGAGGGTCGGGCCGTGGAAGAGCTCCAGCGCGAAGGTCCGGTGGTCGAGCTGCACGAGCGGCGCCACCGCCGCGTGGCCGAAGCCCGCATAGGCCTCGCGGGTCATGGCGGAGAGCGCCTCGAAGGAGAGCGACTCGCCGCAGAACGGGTGGATCAGCCGCGCCGCCAGCTCGGCGTAGGGCAGGCCGCGCAGGGCACGCCATTCCGCCGGCGAAAGCTCGGGCCAGGAGTCGGGGATGAACAGCCCGCCGTCCTCGGCGAGGCCGGCGAGGAGCACGCCTTCGAAATCGCGCGGGGCGGCCTCGCCACGGGTGGAGATGTATCGCATGGGGCCCGCACAGTAGGGGCCGGCCCTACGCGGGGGAAGCCTCGCCCCGGCCCCCGGCGCGCGACGCGCCGGGCGCGCCTCCCCAGGGCTGCCGCCGTGCCGCGTTCCGCGCCCCGGGGTAGGCGGGCGGGCCGCCCGGCTTCAGCGCTCCGTCAGGTAGCGTGCCCGCAGGTGAGCGAGGAAGTCCTCCGGATCCAGCGGCTTCCCCGTCGCCGCGCGCAGCAGGTCCTGGAAGCCGAGGCGCGCACCCTCGGCATGCACCTTCTCGCGCAGCCAGCCGGTCAGCGGCAGCACCTCGCCGCGCGCGAGGGAGGCGTCCAGCTCCGGCAGGTCGCGCCGCGCCGCGCGCATGAGCTGCGCCGCGGCCATCGCACCCAGGGTGTAGCTCGGGAAGTAGCCGAAGGCGCCGTCGTACCAGTGGATGTCCTGGAGGCAGCCGCGCGCGTCGTCCGGCGGGGTCAGGCCGAGCAGCCGGGCGAAGCCCTCGTTCCATGCGCCGGGCAGGTCGGCCACCGCCAGCGCGCCGGTGATCAGCGCGCGCTCCAGGCGGAAGCGCAGGATCACATGCGCCGGGTAGGTCAGCTCGTCCGCGTCCACGCGGATGAAGCCGCGCTCCACCCGGCGCCACAGGCGCGCCAGGTTGTCCGGCGCATAGGGCGCCGGGTCGCCGCCGAAGGCCCTGTGCAGCTCCGGCCCGAGGAAGGCGAGGAAGGCGTCGGAGCGGCAGGCCTGCATCTCGATGATAAGGCTCTGCGACTCGTGCGCCGCCATGCCGGCGGCCTCGCCCACCGGCTGGCGCGCCCAGGCTTCCGGCAGGCCCCGCTCGTAGAGCGCGTGGCCGGTCTCGTGCAGCACGCCGAGCAGCGACTTGGCGAAATTGTCCTCGGCGTAGAAGGTGGTGATGCGCACGTCGCTCGGGATGCCGCCGCAGAAGGGGTGCAGCGACTCGTCGAGCCGCGCATGGGCGTAGTCGAGGCCCATGCGCTCCGACATCCGCCGGCAGAGCGTGCGCTGGACAGCGGCGGGAAAGGGGCCGCGCGGCGCGACCGGCGCCGGCTTCGCCGCCTGGATCGCTTCGGCGCGCGGCAGGGCGTCGCGCAGGAAGGCTTCGTAGGCGTCGAAGATCGGCTCGACCTCGGCGGCGGTGACGCCGCGCTGGTAGCCGTCCATCAGCGCGTCGTAGGGATCGAGGCCGAGCGCGGCGGAGAGCGCCTGCGCCGTCTCGCGCTGCAGCCGCACCACCGCCTCGAGATGCGGGCGCACCATGGCGAAGTCGGAGCGCGCCTTGGCCTCGCGCCAGACCTTCTCGCAGGCGCTGTTGGCCCGCGCCGTGGCCTCGACCAGCGTGGTGGGGAGCGCAGTGGCGCGGGCATGGGCGCGGCGCATCAGCGCCAGGTTGGCCCGGTCCCACTCGCCCTCCGCCCCGGCGGCGGCGAGGTCCTCGGCGACCTCCGGCGCGGTCAGCAGCTCGTGCGACAGGCCGGCTAGGGTGGCGAGCTGCTCGCCGCGCGCCGCGGCGCCGCCCGGCGGCATCATCGCGCTCGCATCCCAGTGCAACATGGCGGCAGCCTCGCCGAGCGCGGCGATGCGGGCGAAGCGGGCCTTCAGGCGGGCATAGGCGGCGGCGCTGGGGGTGCTCATGCGGGGCGGGAATCCTTCAGGCGTCGGCGGGCCCAGGCGAGGAAGACGAGAACGAGCGACAGGGCAAGCCCGTACCAGGTGATCGCGTAGCCCAGATG
>JADGHI010000557.1 GCA_019689515.1 Acetobacteraceae bacterium
GGCCAAGCGCGGGGGCGAGGCGCCAGCCGCCGCCGGCGCCGCCGCTCGCGCCGCCTTCGGCGCAGAGCAGGAGCGCCAGCATGGGCAGCAGGACGGCAAGGGCGGCGAGGGTGAGGTCGAAGGGCAGCGCCACACCAAGCGGCGTGGATTTCAACGCCCCGGCGAAGTGCAGGGCCGCGCCGGAAAGCCCGGCGAAAGCGGCGAGGGGCGTGGTGGCGCACACCGGCGGCCACCGTTCCCAGCGGGGCCGTGTGGTCTGCGATGCGATGGGCGCGCTCATCGCCCGATCGGAAGCGGCGTCAGCAATGGCCGAAGCCGCCCTCGTCCGGCCGCAACGGCCTTCGTCCGCCCGGCGGCAGTGCCGCCATCGCCTCCGGGTCGCGCGGCGGGTCCAGCCGCGTCGGGGCCTCGAACGGTCCGAGCCACCAGTTCGGCCCGGTCAGGCCGCCGCGCGGGGCGACGCTGGCGGCACCGCGCAGCAGCGCCAGGCACGCCGCCACGCCGAGCACCGCCATCGGCGCGGCGACCGCAAGCAGCGCGAGCAGCAGGGGACGGTTCGGGAGCGACGGACGCAGCTCGACCGCGGGGGTGGCGACCAGCCGCGCCGCTACCGCCTCGTCCGCCGCTACCACGAGGCCGGCGCGCTGCTGCTGGGCGAGCAGCTCGTAGAGGCTCTGGCGCAGGAACAGGTCGCGCTCTTCGGCGAGCCGCTGCTCGAGCGCCGCGACGCGGCGCCGTGCCGTCTCCGCGAGGTCGGCGCGCACCTTGGCCTCGGCGAAGGCGTGCAGGCGCCGCAGCGCATCGAGCGCCGCATCGCGGTCGCGGTGCGCGAGCGCGATGGACCAGGTGACCGAGGTGAGGCTCTGTGTCACGGCGAGGCTGCGCTCCAGCCAGGCCTGCACGTCGTCCAGATCGGCCTCGGCGCGCAGGCCGAGCAGGCCGCGCAGCCATCCCATCGGGCCGGAGGCGCGCTGCGCGGTGAGGTGGGCGAGGATGCCGGTCTCCCGCGCCAGCATGTCCGCCGCCTCGCGCGAGCGCAGCGCGCCGAGATAGACGGCGAAATTGCCGGTGGGCCGCGGATCCAGCAGCCCGCCGGCGGCGAAGGGCGTGGGCGCGAGGAGCGAGGAGACGGCGATCGCCGTCGTCTCCGCCGGCGCTGCCACCGCCTCCGCGACGTAGCTGCGCGGCCAGGACAGGATCAGCGCCCCGCCCGCGAGCCAGAGCGCGAGCGTCGTCAGCAGCACGACGCGCCGCATCCGCCAGATCGCGCGCAGGAGGAGTTCGAGCGGCATGGCCGCAGCCGACACTGTGCAGCCTCGCGCGAACCGGCAACGGCCGTTCAGGGCAGGCGCAGCACCGTGACGATCCGTGAAACCGGCGCGCGGGCACGCAATTCGAGCACCGGCGCGGGGCGGACGACACCGTAGGCGGGGCTCTCCCAGCCTTGGACGAGCGCGGCTTCCAGCGGCGCGTCGGCGCTCGCCGAGAGGCACGCGAAAGGGCCGCGCACGCCGTCCGGAGCGAGCGTCCAGTCGCCCGGCGCGAGGCGCCAGCGAACGACGATTTCACGGAAGGGGCCGGCGACCCTGTCCTCGATTCGCCAGATGCGGCCCTCCACGGCGAGGCTGCGGGCGTGGCGGCGGCCGCGGTGGTCGGTATAGGCGGCGCCGTCGGGCAGGGCCTCGGTGCGCGGCCAGCGGGCGAAGAGGAAGCGGCCGGCGCGCGGCATCTGGTCCTCGCCGTCGAAGGCGAGGGTGTTGTGCGCAGCGGTCCCGGTGAAGTGCTCGTGCCACCACCCGGCATCGCCGGGCGGCGGGTTGTAGGCGCCGGTGCCGCCGTCGCGCAGCAGTGCAAGCGGGCCGTCGCGCAATTCGAGGTGCAGCAGGTCGGCATGACCCGGGCGGAAGCGTAGCGGATGGCCGGTGCGCAGCAGCGCGTGCGCGCCCGCGCAGGACAGGCCGAGCCAGCCCTCGGAGCGCCAGCGCGCCGGTGCGCTGGCGGCGGCCGTCGTCATCGTCCCGCATCCGCCCCGATCGGGCGTAGGTCCGCGCGCTGCGGCGAGGCCGAGCCAGGCGCAGCCAGGGTCGCCATCGTCCTCCGCCGCCTCGTCCGGCGCGAACAGGCGCAGCGCGCGCGCCACGCTGCCCCGCGCATCCGCCGGGCCGCACAGCGACAGGTCGGCCAGGGCCGAGTCGTCGCAATGACCGATGCGCGGCAGCGCGCCGCTCGTCGGCTCCATGACGCGGCGCAGCCAGAGCGTGGCGGCGCGGGCGCGCGCGGCGAAGGGCGCCGGGAAGCCGGGCGCGCCATGCCGCCGGCGCAGCCACTCCGCCAGCGCGAGCGTGTCGAGCAGCAGCCGGTGATAGGCCGGCGAGGGCTGGGCGAAGGCGCCGCAGGGCGCGACCAGTCGCGTGACCGCCGCCGCGAGCCGCGCCGCGCCACGACGGACCAACGCCGCATCGCCGAGCAGCAGTCCGGCAGCGAACAGCCCGGCAGCCTCGGAAACCGGGTGGTTGTTGTCCTGCGCCTCCGCATAGGCGGTGGTGGCGCGGATGCGCTGCGCATGGAGCGCGATCAGCGCACGCATGCCGGGCGTCAGCGCCGAGGAGTCGCGGTCGGCCTCCAGCAGCGCGAGGGTCAGTGCGAGGTGCAGCAGGCGCAGCGCCGCTTCCTGTCCGCAGGCCCAGTTCGGGCCGCGCCAGGGCGGGTTGCGCGCGACCCAGTCGGCGAGCAGCGCCTCGGCCCGCGTGCGATGCGGCCCCGCGGGGTCGAGCCGCGCGGCCTGGGCGAGCAGGGGCAGCGCGGCGAGCCGGCTGCGCTCCCAGACCGGGCGCACATCGCCGGGGCCGAACAGGTCGAGCGCAAGCGCATGCGCCGCCGCCGGGAAGGGGCCGTGCCAGTCCTGCGGCGCTGCGGGTACCGCCGCGGCAGCGGCGAGCACGCGCGTGGCATGCCCGGGCGGCAGCGATGGCGCCGGGGGCAGGGTGGTGGGCGA
>JADGHI010000558.1 GCA_019689515.1 Acetobacteraceae bacterium
GGGGCCGGCGCCGCCGCTACGAAGACGCCGTCGCGGTCGCGCATGCGCTCGATCTGGTCGGGGACCGCTGGGCGCTGCTGGTGATCCGGGAGCTGCTGCTGGGGCCGAGGCGGTTCAGCGACCTCCGCGCCGGCCTCCCCGGGATCAGCGCGAATGTCCTCAGCCAGCGCCTCGAGGAGCTCGAAGCGACCGGCCTGCTTGTGCGCCGCAAGCTGCCCCCGCCCGCCGCAGCCCAGGCCTATGAGCTGACGGCTTGGGGCCGCGAGAGCGAGCCCGTCTTCCAGGCCCTGGGCCGCTGGGCGGCGCGCTCGCCCTTGCATGACCCGACGCTGCCGATCAGTGCCGTCTCGCTGATGCTGTCGCTCCGCACCATGCTCGACCCGATCAGGGCCGAGGGGCTCGACGCGCGGATCGGCTTCCGCATCGGCGAGGAGGGCTTCCTCGCCCATCTCGCCGGCGGCCGGATCGAGATCGCGCGCAGCGACGGCAGCGCGCTGGACGGCGCCGATCTGGTCTTCACGGGCGCCGCGCCTGCCCTCGCCGGCGCGATCTATGGCGGCCAGCCCCTGGCTGCCCTGGAGGCCGCGGGTGCGCTGCGCATCGAGGGCGACCGCGCGCTGGCCGAACGCTTCGTGACCCTTTTCCCGCTTCCGCCCAAGGCTCCGCGGCCTGCCTGACGGCGAGGGCATAGGCCGGCCCCGTTCCGTCCGCGGCATCCGGCCGACGCGAGCGGCGCGCCAAGGCATCCCGGAGGCCCCGCAGCGCCGCGGAGGGCGCAGTCCCCTCGATGCGCGACCGCCGCCCCCCAGGTCCGAGCGGAGTGGACTGGAGCAGCGAGTCCTCTCCCGCTAAGCCCCGTGCGCCGTGAAGATCTGCCAAGTCACCAATGTCGATTTCAGCCTGCGGCACTTCCTGCTGCCGCTGATGCGCGGCGCGCGCGCGCGCGGGCACGAGGTGGTGGGGATCTGCGCGGAGGGCCCGCTGCTCGACCTCCCGCGGGCGGAGGGCTTCCGCATCCTGCCCGTGCCGATGGCGCGCAGCCTCAACCCCTTTGCCCAGGCGCGCGCCTTCGCCGCGCTCCTCGACATCTTCCGGGCCGAGCGCTTCGACCTCGTGCACGCCCACATGCCGATCTCCGGCCTGCTCGCCCGGGCCGCGGCGCGGGCCGCCGGCGTGCCGCGCATCGCCTATACCGGCCACGGCTTCCTGTTCAACCAACCGGGCCCTTGGTGGCGCCGTGCGCTCTCGCTGCGGCTGGAGCGCCTCGGCGGGCGGGTCACCGACATCTTCCTCACCGTCTCGGAGGAAGAGGCGGCGGACGCCCGCCGCCTCGGCATCCACCCGCGCGCCGTCGCCGTGCGCAACGGCCGCGACCCCGCGCTCTTCCACCCCGATCCGGAGGCGCGCCGGGCGCTGCGCGCGGAACTCGGCGCGCGCGAGGGGGATTGCGTCGTCATCGCCGTCTCGCGCCTGGTGCGCCACAAGGGCCACCCGGAGCTCCTCCAGGCGATGGAGCGCGCGCCGCCCAACGCCGTGCTCTGGGTCGTCGGCGAGCGCCTGCCCTCCGACCACGGCGAGGATCTGGAGCCGTATTTCGCCCGCGCCGCCGCCGCGCTCGGCCCGCGCCTGAGGCGCCTCGGCTACCGGCACGACGTCGCGCGGCTGCTCGCCGCGGCGGATGTCTTCGCGCTGCCGAGCCATTTCGAGGGCCTGCCCATGTCGGTGATCGAGGCGATGCTGACCGGCCTGCCGGTGGTCGCCACCGACATCCGCGGCCCGCGCGAGCAGGTGGTGGACGGCGAGACGGGCTTCCTCGTCCCGCCCGCCACGGTCGCACCGCTGGCCGAGGCGATCGCGCGCCTCGCCGCCGACCCGGCGCTGCGCGCGCGCATGGGCGCGGCCGGCCGGGCCCGTGCGCTGGAGCGCTTCGACGAGGCCAAGGTAGTCGCGCACACGCTGGACCTGCTCGGGCTGTAGTCGCGCCTTTGGCCAGGGCGCCAGGGCATGGCCCGCCGCCCGGCGCTCACCTCCCCTTGAACCGTCCCCGCCCCGATTCCCAATTCGGGGCCGGTGGCCGGCCGGGCCTGAACCGCCTGGCTTCGGCCGGCCGTCGTGCCCGCAAGCGATCCTGAGCCGACCGTTAACGGCCATGACGAGGAGACCGAACACCAACACCGGCCGATCCGACCCGGTGCGAGGCCGGATCTTCTCCCTGCCCACCTCCCCCTTCCTCGTGGACACGCTTTCCCTGCTCGCCCGCGCGGCGGTGATCGGCCTCGCCGTGATCACGGTGCTGTTCAGCCTCAATCTCGCGGGCGTCCCGCCGCGCTGAGATCGCGCAGGAGGAGCGGGCCCGCGGCGGGGCCTGGACCATGCCCGGTTGAAGCGGCGCCGGGGCGGGGCTAGAGCACGCGCCCACGCCTTGCCCGGATTCCCGCCATGACCGATCTCGTTCCCGTCCGCCGCGCGCTGCTCTCCGTGTCCGACAAGACCGGGCTGATCGAGTTCGGTCGCTTCCTCGCCGCACAGGGGGTCGAGATCCTGTCCACCGGCGGCACCGCCCGCGCGCTGCGCGAGGCAGGCGTGCCGGTGAAGGATGTTTCCGAGCACACCGGCTTTCCCGAGATCCTCGACGGCCGGGTCAAGACCCTCGTGCCGCAAGTGCATGGCGGCCTGCTCGGCCGGCGCGACCTGCCGGAGCACCGCGCGCAGATGGAGGCGCACGGGATCGCGCCGATCGACCTGGTCGCGGTCAACCTCTACCCCTTCGAGGCGACGGTCGCGCGGGGCGCGGGCTTCGAGGACTGCATCGAGAACATCGACATCGGCGGCCCGGCGATGATCCGCAGCGCCGCGAAGAACCACGCCCACGTCGCCGTCCTGACCGAGCCCGCGCAGTTCGACGCCGTGCGCGCCGAGATCGAGGCGCGCGGCGGCCCCCCCCGCGCGCGCCCCCGCCGCCGCCCCCCCCCGGCCGCCGCGCGCCCCCCGG
>JADGHI010000559.1 GCA_019689515.1 Acetobacteraceae bacterium
AGCAGGGCGAGGGTGCCGCCCAGGGCGGCGCGGCGGGTGAGGGAGGGCGACGCGCTTCTCACAGCAGCGCCCCCTGCCGCGGCTCCCGTGGCGGCGAGGAGGAGGGGCGCCGGTCGCGCAGCGGCCGCGGCGCGCCGCCGGACGCCACCGCGTCCACCGTGCCGTCGGCGAAGGCGAGGGCGAGGCGCTGCCCCGCCGTCACCTGCCCCGCGCGCGTCACCGGCTCCCCCGCCTCGCCGCGCACCAGCACGAAGCCGCGCGCGAGCACGGAGGCGTAGGAGACGCTCTCGAGCCGCGCCGCCATGCCCTCCAGCGCGGTGCGCTTTTCGCGGATCAGTGCCCAGACCGGCGCGTCGGAGAAGCAGACCAGCGCCCGGTGGCACTTCCGCGCCTCGTGCTCGCGCGCCCAGGCGGCATCGGCCCGCGCGCGCAGCAGGCCGAGCGCGGCGCGGCGCGCGGCAATGGCCTCGCGCGGGTGCGGCACGCGCAAGGGCGCCAGGGCCTCGCGCCGCGTGCGCAGCAGCGAGGCGACGGCGCGATCCAGCCGTTCCGCCCGGTCGTCGAGGCGCTGGCGCGCCTGCTGCACGCGGCCCGGCACGTCGGGCAGGCGGCGCTCGGCGCCGAGCAGGCGCAGGCGCGCGCCGTTCAGCGTATGCGCCGCGGCCTGCTGCAGCCGCGCCGCGGTCTGCGCCAGGTCGGCGAGGAGGTCGGCGCGCGCCGGCACCGCCATCTCCGCCGCCGCGGTCGGGGTCGGCGCGCGGCGGTCGGCGGCGAAGTCGATCAGGGTGGTGTCGGTCTCGTGCCCCACGGCGGAGATCAGCGGGATCGAGCAGGCGGCCGCGGCGCGGACCACGATCTCCTCGTTGAAGGCCATCAGGTCCTCGAGGCTGCCGCCGCCGCGCGCGACGATCAGCACGTCCGGCCGCGGCACCGGGCCGTCCGCGGGCAGTGCATCCATGCCGCGGATCGCGGCGGCGATCTGCTCCGCCGCGCCGGCGCCCTGCACCGCGACCGGCCAGAGCAGGATGCGGCGCGGGAAGCGGCGCGCGATCGTCGTCCGGATGTCCTGGATCACCGCGCCTTGCGGCGAGGTGATGACGCCGATCACCTCCGGCAGGCGGGGCAGGGGCACCTTGCGCGCTTCGTCGAACAGCCCCTCGGCGAGCAGCGCCTGGCGCAGCTTCTCGATGCGCGCGAGCAGCGCGCCGGTGCCGGCGTACTCCATCCGCTCGATGATGAGCTGGTACCGGGAACGGTCCGGGTAGGTGCTGATCCGCCCGGTCGCTATGACCTCGACGCCGTTCTCCGGCACCAGGCCGAGATGCGGCACGCGGGTCTTCCACACCACGGACTCGAGCTTGGCCCACTCGTCCTTCAGCGAGAGATAGACATGGCCGGAGGAATAGCGCTTCAGCTCGGTGATCTCGCCGCGCACGCGCACGCGGCCGAAGGCGCCCTCCAGCGTCCGTTTGATCGCGCCCGCGATCTCGGAGACGGCGTATTCGGGCGTGTTCGTCGGCGGTTGCGACTCGCGCGGCAGGCTGTCCATGGGCCGACACTATGCTAAGGGCCCGGCATTGCGGAACATTCCGCAAAAGTTCACTTTTTGTTCTTATACGACGAGGGCGCGACGATGAAGGTCCTGGTGGTGGGCGGCGGCGGACGGGAACATGCACTGTGCTGGTCGCTCGCGTCCTCACCGCTGCTGACGAAGCTCTGGTGCGCCCCGGGCAATGCCGGGATCGCGGAGGTCGCGGAGTGCGTGCCGATCGGCGCGGAGGACGTCCCGGCGCTGGTCCGCTTCGCGCGCGACAACGCCGTTGATCTGGTCGTCGCCGGTCCGGAGGCGCCGCTGACTCTCGGCCTCGCCGATGCCTGCGCCGCCGCCGGGCTGCGCTGCTTCGGGCCGAGCGCCGCGGCGGCGCGGCTCGAGGGCAGCAAGGCCTTCGCGCGCGAGGTCTGCGAGGCGGCAGGCGTGCCGGGCCCGCGCTGGCGCCGCTTCGACGACCCGGCCGCCGCGCGTGCCTATGTCCGCGCCCAGGGCGCGCCGATCGTGGTCAAGGCGGATGGCCTCGCTGCCGGCAAGGGCGTCGTCGTCGCCGCAACGGTCGAGGAGGCCGAGGCTGCCATCACCGACATCATGGAACGCCGCGTGCACGGCGCCGCTGGCGCGTCCGTGCTGCTCGAGGAGTGCTTGGTGGGCGAGGAGGCCTCCTTCTTCGCCCTCTGCGACGGCACCCACGCCCTGCCGCTCGCCGCTGCGCAGGACCACAAGCGCGTGGGCGAGGGCGACACCGGCCCGAACACCGGCGGCATGGGCGCCTACTCCCCGCCGCCCGCCTTCACCGACGCGCTGCGCGACGAGGTGATGGCGCGCATCGTGCGGCCGGTGCTGGCCGAGATGGCGCGGCGCGGCGCGCCCTTCCGCGGCGTGCTCTTCGTCGGGCTGATGCTGACCGCCGACGGCCCGCGGCTGATCGAGTTCAACGTCCGCTTCGGCGACCCGGAATGCCAGGCGCTGATGGTGCGGCTGCGCTCCGACCTGCTGGCGGCGTTGCTCGCCGCCTGCGACGGCGAGCTCGCGGATTTCGACCTGCGCTGGGAGCCGTTGCATTCCCTCGTCGTCGTCATGGCCGCGAAGGGCTATCCGGGCGCCTACGCCAAGGGCAGCGAGATCCGCGGCCTCGACCGCGCGGCACAGGTCCCCGGCGTGCAGGTCTTCCATGCCGGCACGGCGCGGCGCGAGGACGGGGCGCTGATCGCAACCGGCGGGCGCGTCCTCGGGGTGACGGCCACCGGCGCCACGCTGCGCGAGGCGCGCGACGCCGCCTACGCCGCGGTGGATGCGATCGACTGGCCGGAGGGCTTCTGCCGCCGCGACATCGGCTGGCGCGCGCTGTAGCTGCCCCCCCCGCCCGCGCCCGGGGCGCAGCGGGCGGGCCGCCGCCCGGCTCGCTGGACTCCGCTCCGCCCAATCCGGTCATAGTGCG
>JADGHI010000560.1 GCA_019689515.1 Acetobacteraceae bacterium
GGGGCGGGGAGGCTGGTGGCGGTGCCGGCGCTGGACTATCCCGATGCCGCGGCGGTGGCGGGGTTTTGGCTGGACTTCGCGCCGGCCGGGGGGCCGCTCGCGGCCTGGGCGGCGGCCGTGCCGGCGTCGTGCCGCGGCCGGAGCATGGGCGAGGGGCCGAGCGAGGCCGCCCCGCGGTGAATGGCGGGGCCATGATCCGCGCGGGAGGCCGGGGCCGGGCGAGGCAGGCGCCGGCGCGGGGCTTCTCCCTCGGCGGGTCCACGGAGTTGCGGCGGCGATGGCGGTGCAACCGGGCGCGGCGGTGCGCGCTCCCCGGAATGCAGGCGAGATCGCCGGAGTCGCCGACGCGGCCATTCAAGGATGGGCGGAAGCGTCCTATCTTGGATCTGGCATTGCGCAGTCGGTGCGTCCGGCGAACGGGCGCGGCGACGGAGGACGGGATCAAACGTGAACAATTTCGGCCGCAACCTGGCGCTCTGGGTGATCGTCGCGCTCCTGTTGGTGGCGCTTTTCAACCTCTTTCAGCCCGCGGGCGTGCAGCGTGGCTCGGCGCGTGAGGTCGCCTACAGCGACTTCCTCAACGATGTGAACGCGGGACGGGTGCGCGAGGTCGTCATCCAGGGCCGCACCGTGACCGGTCATGGCCCTGACGGAACGGTCCGCGCCTACACCCCGGAGGACCCGAGCCTGGTCGGCCGGCTGACGGAGAAGGGCGTGCGCGTGGTCGCGCGGCCCGAGGACAGCGAGGTCAACCCGCTGTTCCACTACCTGCTCTCCTGGTTCCCGATGCTGCTCCTGATCGGCGTCTGGGTGTTCTTCATGCGCCAGATGCAGTCCGGCGGCGGGCGCGCGATGGGATTCGGGAAGAGCCGCGCGCGGCTGCTGACGGAGAAGCAGGGGCGCGTCACCTTCGAGGACGTCGCGGGGATCGACGAGGCGAAGGCGGAGCTCGAGGAGATCGTCGAGTTCCTGCGCGATCCGCAGAAGTTTCAGCGCCTCGGCGGCAAGATCCCGAAGGGCGTGCTGCTGGTGGGGCCGCCGGGGACCGGCAAGACGCTGCTCGCGCGTGCGATCGCCGGCGAGGCGAACGTTCCGTTCTTCACCATCTCGGGCTCCGACTTCGTCGAGATGTTCGTGGGCGTCGGCGCCTCCCGCGTGCGCGACATGTTCGAGCAGGGGAAGAAGAACGCGCCCTGCATCATCTTCATCGACGAGATCGACGCGGTCGGGCGGCACCGCGGGGCGGGGCTCGGCGGTGGCAACGATGAGCGCGAGCAGACGCTGAACCAGATGCTCGTCGAGATGGACGGGTTCGAGTCGAACGAGGGCGTGATCCTCATCGCGGCGACGAACCGTCCGGACGTGCTCGACCCGGCGCTGCTGCGGCCCGGGCGCTTCGACCGGCAGGTGGTGGTGCCGAACCCGGACGTGGTGGGGCGCGAGAAGATCCTGCGCGTGCACATGCGCAAGGTGCCGCTCGCCGCCGACGTGGACCCGAAGGTGATCGCGCGCGGCACGCCGGGCTTCTCGGGCGCCGACCTCGCCAACCTGGTGAACGAGGCGGCGCTGCTCGCCGCGCGCACCGGCCGGCGCACGGTCGGCATGCACGAGTTCGAGATGGCCAAGGACAAGGTGCTGATGGGCGCCGAGCGCCGCTCCCTCGTGATGAGCGAGGAGGAGAAGCGCATGACCGCCTATCACGAGGCCGGTCACGCGCTGGTGGCGCTGCACGAGCCTGAGTGCGACCCCGTTCACAAGGCGACGATCATCCCGCGCGGGCGCGCGCTGGGCCTCGTGATGTCGCTGCCGGAGGGCGACCGCTACTCCAAGCACAAGGCGAAGCTGAAGGCGGAGCTCGCCATGGCGATGGGCGGGCGCGTCGCGGAGGAGCTGATCTTCGGCCCCGACAAGGTGAGCAACGGCGCGGCCGGCGACATCAAGATGGCGACCGACCAGGCGCGCCGGATGGTCACCGAGTGGGGCATGAGCGACAAGCTCGGCATGATCGCCTACGCCGACAACAGCCAGGAGGTGTTCCTCGGCCACGCGATCACGCAGAACAAGCACGTCTCCGAGGAGACGGCGCGGCAGATCGACGCCGAGATCCGGCATATCATCGACGAGGCCTATCAGCGGGCGAAGAAGATCCTGTCGGAGAACATCGACGAGCTGCACCTGCTGGCGAAGGGCCTGCTCGAGCACGAGACGCTCTCCGGCGACGAGATCCGGCAGGTGATCCGCGGCGAGCCGATCGTGCGCAACCGGCCCGACGAGCCGCTGGCGACCGGGCGCGGCAGCGTGCCGAGCAGCGGCCGCGCGGCGGCGGGAGCGCAGCCGCGGCCGCCGCAGGGGCCGCTCAACCCGGCACCGGCGCCGGGAACCTAGCGCGGCGGCATCGGGCGGATTTCGCAGGCATCGCGGGGTAGGCCGGGGCGGAGGCTCCTGCCGCCCCGCATGCGCGGGTGGGGGATGCGAAGGAGCCGGCCGGGTGGAGCGCTGGATCGAGCCGCTTGGACTGCTTTCGGGACCCTCCGCCTTCCAGGCGGTGGGGGAGGGGCGCGCCCTGCCGCTCGCCGGCGGTCCTGCGGCCTTCGCCCTCGTGCGGCTGATCGAGGACGGCCGCTCGCTCGGCGTGGTGCCGCCCGGCGCGGTGCCGGAGGACTGGGCCGAGGGGCTGCACGCCCTTACCGCGCGGCCCGCGCCCTTCGCCGGCCTGCCCGCCGGGCGGCCGCTGGTGATGGGGATCATCAACGTCACGCCCGACAGCTTCTCCGAGGAGGGGGCGCGCCTCTCCGATCCCGGGGCGGCGATCGAGGCGGGGCATGCGATGCTGGCGGCGGGCGCCGACATCCTCGACATCGGGGGCGAGTCCACCCGTCCCGGCGCGCAGCCCGTGCCGGTGGAGGAGGAGATCCGCCGCATCCTGCCCGTGGTGCGCGACCTGGCGAAGGCGGCGCCGGTCTCGGTGGACACGCGCAACGCGCGC
>JADGHI010000561.1 GCA_019689515.1 Acetobacteraceae bacterium
CGGCGGATCTCTGTGATCCCGGCCTTTTCGGAGGGGCGGGTGGGGGCGAAGGGCAGGGGAGGGACGTCGGCGTGTCGGTCGCCTCGACGAGGTCGATCAACCATCGTCGCGAAGCAGGCGCAGCGCCTCCGAAACCGCGGGCAGGAACCCGACTCGGTCCGTAGCGGCGGGGGCAACGCCGCCGCGATAGCCCCGCCGTCGATCATCGGGTGCGTCTTCGCGAGGCGCGAGGCGAAGTCCCTTGCCGGCATGCGGCCCCTCGCCGGGATCTCGCGGACGCCACCGTGTGCCGCATCACTCCGGCTCCGGCCGAGCGCCGCTCCGGTGGCCCGCGCCCGTGTCCTCGCCGAAATCGCTCCGGCGTCCGTCCGCGAAGCGCGTGAGGAGGAAGCTCGGCCTTTGGCCGTCGGGCTCGAACCAGCACCCGGCTCCCTCCGTGCCCGACGCGTAGCTCGGGATGTACGCGACGTAGACGGTGCCGACAGCCGGCGCCGCGACGGCTTCGACGAACCGGTCGAACGCATCGCAATCCGACCTTCGGCTGGTGATCAGGAGCTTACGGGGGGCGCCGCCGACCATAAGCTTCGACAGGTCTCAGCCGACCTCGCGGGAGCTGGCGTGCACTTCGGACTCGACCTGCCAGATCGGGCGACGAACCAGCGTGACTTCGCCCTGTCCGCCGGCTGACCGCACATCCACGGTCTCGACCACGAGGAGGTCGTGGAGGACCTCGCAGACCCGCGCGCCGTTCGCTGAGATCCTGCTCGGCCTCGTGCGGGAGAAGACCTCGACGCGGCCCGCGGTCGCGGTGGCCGGCCGACCGTAGATTTCCTCGAACGCGTCGTGCAGCGAGGCGACCCAGGTGTCCCCGCACGCCTCGGACGGCCGGCGGCCGGCCGCGAGCGCCTGCTCAAAGACCGGTCCACGCAGGCACGCCCGCGTCCGATCGATCGCCGTGTTCAGGACCCAGCGCACGATTGCGAGCCCTCTGTCGCCGGCGGTGTCCGTCACCGCTCGTTCCTCCATCATCGTCATCGTTGGTCCACGGACATACACCGATCGCCGGGCTCGGCATACCGTCCGACTTGCGCCCCGCAACCGACCGACGCGGCACCGCGATCCTCGGGCCTCGACGGACGCCCGCGGGACAGCGCGGACGCTGAGCCGTGCCGGGCGCCGCCGCAAGCTGCGACGCCTCCTGGTCTCCCGATATCGCCAGACCGGCGGCGGGGACGCGGTTCATGCGGCGGATCCGGCCGCCGCACTCCGTGCGCCTTCGGCGTACTGCAGCGCGGGGGCACGGCCGGTCAGCCAGAAGTGCCAGCCCAGCAGGTCGCTTTCGAGCTCCCGCAGCACGTGCTTCGGTGTCCGCGCGCGCAAACGCATGAAGGCGATGTGCGACTCCACCAGCAGCCAGGCGCGGCGGCATGGCTGGCGACACGGTTAGACAGCGCCAAGGCCTCCCTGACGTAGAGTGCCTTTACGGAGCCGCGGCCGTGGATCGCGTACACGGCGAGACCGAGCGGAGGCCGCCGCAGCCGCATCGTAATGGTGGGCGTCGCGACCGAGCAGGCACCGAGGGGACTCTCACAAGCGACACTTCATCTGACGATCCGGAGGCGCTATAATTTTATTCGCGTAGCTTCCGAGGAAAATGGCATGCCGCAAGTAGTGGAGGAAACCAAGAACAGCATTCGAAATCTTCCGATCCAACCAAAGTTGCGGAGTTTGCTCGAGAAGGCGGCCGAGGTCGCAGGTGTCGATACGGTGCTGGTGACGTCCGGAGGCCAACCCCCATACCCGGGCAAACCGCGGATCGGTTCGACGCGGCACGACAACGGCTGGGCCGCCGACCTGAAGTTGATCCGAAACGGTCAGGTCGTCAGCTTCACTGATGAGGCAGAACGCGCGGTGTTCGAAGCCTTTGTTGCGGCTGCAGCGGCGCACGGCGCGACAGGAATCGGTGCCGGTGTCGATTACATGGGGCCAGACACTATCCACGTTGGCTTCGGTACCTCGCCGACAGACCACTCCAAGGTCGTTTGGGGTGCTGGTGGCAAGGCCGCCACGGCACCCGCGTGGTTGAGGGCGGCGGCGCAGAAGGGCTGGAGCGGGGCTGTGTCAACGACCGCCACGTCAGTCGCGCCCGTTACCTCCGGAGCGCGCGGCTCCTACATTGTCGTTGCCCGAGATGGTTTGCGACTGCGTGGTGGGCCGGGCGTCGAATTCGGCGTGATAACGACGCTCAAGGAAGGCACCGTCTTGACCGTCCTCGACCTCCATGGCGCAGGTAACGCGTGGGCGCGCGTGGATTTGGAGGGCGACGGACTGGTAGATGGATTCGTGTTCTCAGCCTTCCTCGAGCCCGCTGGCGATCAAGAGCACGAGGCGTCCAAAGCCTAAGAGCCCTTCCGGGAAGTTTATGTTCGGTGTGAAGGGCTTGCGGTGAGGCGCCGGAGCATGAGGCGGATCATGGCGAGGCGGATGAAAGCGGCTGCCTTGCGGGCGTGACGCTCGTCGTCGCGCGCCAGCCTGCGGCAGCGGCTGATCCAGGCCAGGGCCCGCTCGACGATCCAACGCTTCGGCAGCGCCACGAAGCGATGCTGGTCGCAGCGACGAACGATCTCCAGGCTCCAGGTGCCGGTCCTCGCCACGGTGGCGGCCATCAGTCACTCGATGAAGGGGAACAGGCGACGGGCCTCCGGCAGCACGGCCTCGGCGCCATCGCGGTCCTGGACGTTGGCCGGGTGGACGATGACGCTCAGCAGCAGGCCGAGCGTGTCGACGAGGATGTGCCGTTTGCGCCCGAGCACCTTCTTGCCCGCGTCGTAGCCGGACGGGTCGAGCGTGGCGCCCCCTTTTGCGCGCCCTTCACGCTCAGGAGACCTCTGCGAAACCCGCCTGACTGGCTGATGGAGACATGGCATCGGCCTGTAAGGGGTCTTGGCGGGCGGCTTTGGTGTCCGGCAATCATGCG
>JADGHI010000562.1 GCA_019689515.1 Acetobacteraceae bacterium
GTCGTGCCCCGTCCCGCCGTGCCGCGGGTGCCGCGCCGCGTGGCGCCGCCGCGCGGGGTGGCGGTGGCGGCGGCGGTGCGGGTCCTGCCGGTGCGCGGGGTGCGTGCCGCCGTGCCCTTCGCGGGAGCCGTCCGCGTCGTGCGCGTCGTCTTGCGCTGGGTGCCCGTCGTGCCGGCGGTCCGCCCGGTCCTGGCCCGCTGGGCGGTGCCGGCGCTGCCGCGCCTCGTTCCGGTGCCGCGCGAGGCCGCCGTGGTGGCCGTGCGGCCCGAGGCCTTGCGCGTCGTCGCGGCGCTGCGGCCCGTCCTCTTGCCCGCCGCGGCGCCGCGTGCCGCTGTGCCGCGTGCTCTGGTGCTGCGCGCCGCCGTGCCACGCGTCGTCGTCCCGCGCGCTGCGGCGCCACGTGCCGCCGTGCCGCGCGTGGAAGTACCGGCCGCCGCCCTGGTCCGCCCACCGGCGGCGGTCCGGCCCGTCTTCCGTGCCGTCCCGGTCGCGGCGCGGCCACGGGCCGTTGTCGTCCGCTTGGCGGCGGTGCCGCGGCGGGTCGCGGTGGTCTTGCCGGCGCCGGTCGCCGTGCGCCGGCCCGCGGTTGTGGCTCTTGCACCGCGCTTTGCCGCACCCGCGGTGCGCTTGGCCGCAGTGCGCCCAGCCGTGCCTGTGCGCGTGCCGGTCGCGGCGGTGGAACGCCGCGTGCGCTTCGCGCCGGAGGCGCCCTCTCCGGATGCGGCGCGACGACGCCGCACGGCGGGGCGCTTCGGCTCCTCCTCCTGCTGCTGCAACGGCTCCTCCTCGGCGGCGGGATGCTGCTCGTCGCCGCCGGCGCTGCCGGTGCCTTCGCTGCTGGCCGCGATGGTGTCGGCGTGGGTGGACTCGGTGTCGGTGCTGGTTGTCGTTGTCGTCGCCGCTGCGTCGCCATCCGTCTCACCGTTCTCCGGGAACGGGGCGCCGGGCAGGCGACCGAAGGGATATTCAGTGTCGGACATGGACTTCCTCTCCTTCCTGCGGGCCGGGAGTCTCCGTTCCGCCGCTCCCTGGCGCCGCCGATGCAGGGTGGTGCCGATGCCGTTCTCCTCGGCGTCGCCCGTCGGATGCAGCGATGCGACGCGGTGGCGGCGGCGATGGAGGTGCACGTCGCGGGGACCCGGATCGCCGGATCCGGAACCGCACGCCTGCCATGTCACCGACCCTTGTCATACTGCCGACTGGTCATGCGTGACGGCTCCGTCGCTGCCAACGTCATCTCATGGCGAGCGTTCCCGCGCGGCGGCCCATCATGCAACGGAAATCGCGAGTCGTCCCGCAATTGTCTGGCCGTGCGCGAGCACCGTCATCGCGCCGTGCGCAGTGGCGAGCTCCGGACGGTTCGGTGCATCCGGCACGTGGCTCTGCGGCTCGACGCAGAGCACCGCTGCGGCGCGCGGGGCGAAGACCTGCAGGTTGCCGTTCCAGGCGCCGTCGGCGACGAGCCGCAGCACCGTCGCTGCCGTCGCGCTGCCGCCGTCGCCGCCGGGCAGGGCGATCTCCGCGCGCCCGTCCCAGCCGGCGAAGTGCGTGTCGAGGCCGAGATAGACGTCCTCGCCGCCTTGGATGCCTGTCGTGGCGCGGGGCGCGACGGGCAGCGTCCGCGCGTCGTGGCCGAACATGGTGGCGGCGTGGAAGGCGAGCCGCGTGCCGCGTGGCCGGACGAAGAAGGGATGCCAGCCCAAGCCGAAGGGGAAGGGCTCCGCCGCGGTGTTGGCGACCGAGGCCGCGAGCGTCACGCCCGCACCGGGCGTCAGCGCGATCTCGACGCGCGCATGGTAGCGGAAGGGGAGGCGGCCCTCGCCGGGCCCGTCCAGGTCCTGCACCAGCACGGCACGGTCGGGCGCGGCGGCCTCGACGCGCCAGGGGCGGTCGCGCGCCAGGCCGTGGATCGCGGTGTCGTCCTCCGGATGGTTGACCGGCAGGTGGTAGGTGCGGCCGCCGAAGGGCAGGCGGCCGCGGTCCAGCCGGTTCGCCCAGGGGATCATCCAGAAGGCGCCCCAGAAGCCGCCATTCGGATCGGCGCCCGGCGGCACCGGCACGATCAGGTCGCGACCGCGGTGGCGCAGCGCGCCGAGGGCGGCGCCCTGCGCGGGGAGGATCGTCGCCTCCCAGTCGCCGGCGGCGAGGTGGAGCGGCGGGGTGCTCATGCGAGGGCGAAGGGGTCGCGTGGCGCGGGCGCGGCGCGCGAATACCCCATGCTGGCGTAGGCGCCGCCCTGGTAGCGCTCGGCGATGGGGTCGCCGAGCTTGCCCTCGACCTCGGCGCGGTAGGCCTCGGCGCTGTCCTGCGGCGTCCAGCCGATGCGCTCGCGATGGTCCTCGCCCCAGAAGCTCCGCGGATTGTCCGAGCAGGCCCAGATCACGGCATGCCCGGTGCGCGGCGCGGTGACGCAGGCGGCCACCAGGCGCACCAGGTCCGGGTAGGACAGCCAGGTCGCGAGCATCCGCGCATCGGTCGGCTTCGGGAAGCAGGAGCCGATGCGGAGGTTGACGTTCTCCACCCCGTGCTTGTCCCAGTAGAGCCGGCCCATCAGCTCGCCATAGGCCTTGGAGAGCCCGTAGTAGCCGTCGGGCCGGAAGGCGCAGTCCAGGGCGAGCTTCGGCTCCCCGGCCTGCGGGCGCTCATGGAAGCCGATGGCGTGGTTGGAGGAGGCGAAGACGACCCGCGCCCGTTCCCGCCGCGCCGCCTCGTAGACGTGGTAGAGGCCGCGGAGGTTGGGGCCGAGGACCTCCTCGAAAGGCCGCTCCATGCTCGCGCCGCCGAAATGGAGGATGGCGCCGCAGCCCTCGGCCTGGCGCAGCAGGGCGACGCCGTCGTTGAGGTCGGCCCGCAGGAAGGTGGCGCGCGGCGGGAGCGGGTCGGGGAAGGGGGCGATGTCCGTCAGCCGCAGCGTCCAGCCCGCGGCCGCCAGCTCGCGCGCCAGCACCCGGCCGAGATTGCCGGAGGCGCCGGT
>JADGHI010000563.1 GCA_019689515.1 Acetobacteraceae bacterium
GCCGGCAGGCGGACATCGAGGAAGGGCACGTTCGCCGTCTCGCCGCTGCGGATCGAGACCGGTTCCGGAAGGGCGAAGGCCACTCGCCCGGCCGAGGCCTCCGCAACCGCCGGCGCGGCGGGCGGAGCCGGCGGGGCCATCGCCGGCATGGGCGCGGCCTGCGGCGCCGCGCCCGCTGCGGCACGCTCCCGCGCGGATCGCGAGGCGAGCTCCGCCATCGCCATCGGCGCCGGGGGCGGCGGCGCCGGCCGCGCGCCGGTGTCTGGGCGCACCAGCACCGACTCGGCGCCACGCACCGGCAGTTCCGGGCGGGCGATCAGGACGGGGGTGTAGAGGGCCTGGCGATAGGCGGCCGCCTCGCCGCTCACCAGCGACAGCCGCACGCGGTTCCAGTCGCTGCCGGTGCGGTTCTCCACCACCGCCCAGCCCATCAGCCGCGCCTCCGCGTCCGCCGGCGCGCCGACGGCCGGCACGCTGAGCCGCCAGGAAGGCTTCCACAGCGGCGCCCCGGCGACATAGGCGAGCACCACCTCGCGCGGCCGCTCGGCGCGCAGCGCGACCTCCACCTCGCGCGTGTCGGCGGTGCGCGCCGCGGCCAGCGCCTCGGCGGCGCGCGCGACCCGGGCGGCGAGGCCGGCATCGGTCAGCCGCACCTCCTCGCCCTCGCGGACGACGAGGCTACGCAGCCCGGTCGGCGTGATCAGGGCGAGGCGCAGCACGCCCCCTTCACCCTCCGCCGCCTCGGCGATGCGTCCGCGCGCTCCGCCCGCCTCAGCCTCGTGCCCGCGCAGCGCATTGAGCAGCGCAGCGCGCGAGGCAAAGTCCTCCGGCCGCAGCGGCAGGCCGCGGAACGCCTCGGCGGCGAGGTCCTGGGCCGGGAGGCGCACGCCCTCCACCGTGCCGACGGGGTCCGCGACGACGAGGCTCTTGAGGATGTCGTCCACGTCCTCGGCCGGGGCGCGGAAGCGGGCCGACGCGCCGGGCTCGAGCATGCCGCCGCGCTCGACCTGGATCAGCCCGGAGGAGGAGAGCGTCACCCGACGAACCGGCAGGTCGCCCCCCGACGCCTCGGCCCCCATCGCGGTGGCCATGAGCAGCAGCGCGGCGGCGGCAGCCCCGGCCGCGACGACGAGCGTGGTGTGGCGCATAGGGTGGCGATCCTCGGTTCAGCCCTGCCTACTGCGCAGCGTAGCACAGGGCGCGCCGGATCACCCCCGGTTGCGCGTGATCAGCCGGCCCGGCTTCTCCCCCGTCGCCCCCTTGCCCGCGACGAAGGTCGGCACGCCGTTCGCCCAGACCTCCTCAATGCCGGTCGCAAGCTGGATCGGTTCCTCGAAGGTGGCGTTGTCGAGCACGGTGTGCGGGTCGAACAGCACCAGGTCGGCATAGGCGCCGGGGCGGATCACGCCGCGGTCCACCATGCCGAAGAGCTGCGCGGTGCGGCCGGTCATCTTGTGCACCGCCGTCTCCATGGTGAAGAGGCCGAGCTGGCGGGCGTAGAAGCCGAGCACGCGCGGGAAGGTGCCCCACAGCCGCGGATGCGGGTGCTTGTCGTGCGGGATGCCGTCCGAGCCGATGACCGACATCGGATGCGCCATGATCCGGCGCACATCCTCCTCGTCCATCTGGAAGGTGATCTGCCCGGCCGGAAGCAGGCGCTCCGCGGCGGAGCGGATGTCGGTGTTCCAGCCGCGGGCGATGTCGTCGAGGTATTTCCCGGCCATCTCCGGATGCGGGACCGACCAGGTAATCATCACCTTCACGTCCTCCCGCAGCCGCTCGGGCATCAGCACGGTGGAGCCGGCAGGGTAGGGATAGACGTCGAAGGCCACCTCCTGCATCGTCGCAGCGGCCTCGATCAGCGCCAGGGTCTGCACGGAGCGGCCGTAGTTCTCCGGCATCGAACACTTGTGGTGACTGATCCAGACCGGCACGCCGACGCGCTTGCCGATCTTCAGCGTCTCCTCGATCGAGGCGCAGATGCGGTCCGCCTCGTCGCGCATGTGGGTGACGTAGATCCCGCCGAAGGGCTTCAGCGCCTCGGCGACCGCGATCACCTCCTCGGTCGGGGCATGCATGTTGGGCGGGTAGTAGAGGCCGGTCGAGAAGCCGGAGGCGCCCTCCGCGAGCGACTGCTTCACCCGCTGGTGCATGCGATGGATCTCGCGGTCGTTCGCGGGGCGCATGACGTCGCCGTTCATCGCCTCGACGCGCAGGGTCTGGTGGCCGACCAGGGCGTAGGTGTTCACCTCCGAGCCCTTGGTCTTCAGCTCGTGCGCGTAGTCTCCGAAGGAGTCGAAGCGCCACCACCCGTCCTCGCCGATCAGGTCGAGCGGCGGCGGCGGCCGCGTCGTGAAGCGGGCGGGGGAGAGGCTGACGCCGCAATTGCCGACCACCACCGTCGTCACGCCCTGGCTGATCTTGCAGGTCATGCATTGCGGCCCGCAGAGCACGGCGCGGTCGTCATGGGTGTGGGCATCGATGAAGCCCGGCGCCACCGCCTTGCCGGTGGCGATCACCTCGCGGTCGGCGGTTGCGCCGCCGAGGTCGCCAACAGCGACGATGCGGTCGCCGGTCACGCCGACATCCCCGGTCCGGCGCGGGGCGCCGGTGCCGTCAAAGATCGTCGCATCGCGGATGATGAGGTCGCAACGGAGCGCCATCGGCCGGAATTCTCCCAAGGGGCGGCCGGGCTGCCCCGCCCGCCGCACGGCGCGATCAAAGCGGCCCTGAGCCCAGGCGGGAAGAGCCCTCCCCGGATCCCGCCGGGCACCCCCTTCACCACAATATGTGGGGTCGCGCAGGCCGGGCCGCCCATATATAATGTAACCGACGAATCGCGAGGCGAGAGAGGATTGCGTATGGACGGCTCCATGGCCGGCCTGTTCCCAACCACCGCAGCGCAGGGCAGCGCCGAGCGCCGCCGCCCCCCGCCAGGGGCGAGCTTCGGCGAGCCCCCCCTG
>JADGHI010000564.1 GCA_019689515.1 Acetobacteraceae bacterium
CCCCCTATCCCGGGCTGCGGATCGTCTCCGACGAGATCGTCTGGGACGGATACTGCCCGTTGCAGCGCGTGCGCTTCCACCACCGCCGCTTCGACGGGCGGGAGAGCGGCCTGCGCACCTGGGAACTGTGGCGGCGCGGCGCCGCCGTCGCCGTGCTGCCCTACGATCCGCATGCCGACCGCGTGGCGCTGATCCAGCAATTCCGCCTGCCCGCGCTCGCCGCCGGCCTCGATCCGGTCATGACCGAGTGCGCGGCGGGCTTCGTGGATGCCGGCGAGACGCCGGAGCAGGCGGCGCGGCGCGAGGCGAAGGAGGAAACAGGCCTGGACCCGCAGCGCCTGGAGCGCATGGGACGCTGGATCCTCACCCAGGGCGGCTGCGACGAGACGATGACCTGCTACTGCGCCTGCATGCCGCTCCCTGTCCCCGGCATCGTCGCGCATCACGGCCTGGACCAGGAGCAGGAGGATATCCGCCTCATGGTGCTGCCCGCCGAGGAGGCCTTCGCCATGCTGGACGACAACCGCATCGACAATGCCACCGCTGCGCTGGCGCTGTTCTGGCTGCGCACGCATCGCGACCGGCTGCGCCGGGAATGGGCCGGCGTGGCGCAGGGAGGCTGACCATGCCGACGGAAGCGATCTTCCGCGCCGATCCCCATGCGCGCGAGTGCGTTGCGCGGGTCCTCGCGGCACGGCCCGAGGGCGTGGTGCTCGACCGAACCGTGTTCTACGCCCAGGGTGGCGGGCAGCCCGGCGATCAGGGCACGCTGCGCTGGGACGGCGGCGAGATGGCAGTGGCGAATGCGGTGAAGGGGCCGGAGGAGACGATCCTGCACCTCCCCGCGCCCGGCGCCCCCTTGCCGCCGGTGGGGGCCGAGGTCGCGGCGGCGATCGACTGGCCGCGCCGCCACCGGCTGATGCGCATGCACACGGCGCTGCACCTGCTCTGCAGCCTGATTCCCGGCGCCGGGGTCACGGGCGGGCAGGTCGGGCCGGACCGCTCGCGCCTCGACTTCGACCTGCCCGAGCCACCGGCGAAGGACTGGCTGACCGAGCGCCTGAACGCGCTGATCGCCGCCGACCACCCGGTGGGCGAGCGGTGGATCGAGGAGGCCGAACTCGACGCGAATCCGGGCCTCGTGCGCACGCTCTCGGTCAAGCCGCCGCGTGGTGCGGGACGGGTGCGCCTGGTGCGCATCGGACCGGAGGATGCGCCGGTGGACCTGCAGCCCTGCGGCGGTACGCATGTACGCTCCACGGGCGAGATCGGCCGCGTCGAGGTGACGAAGATGGAGAGCAAGGGGCGGCAGAACCGGCGCGTCTATGTGGCACTGGTCGGAGAGGGGTGACGGCCATGCATGTTCTCGTCTCGACCGAATGGCTGGCCGGGGAGCTCGGCAAGCCCGACCTCGTGGTCTTCGACTGCTCGACCTATCTGCCGAACGAGCCCGGGAACGCGCGGGACGAGTTCCGGAAGGCGCACATTCCCGGCGCGCGCCTGTTCGACATCGACGAGATCGCCGACCCGGACACCGACCTGCCGCACATGATCCCGACGCCGGGGCGCTTCGCGAAGCTCGTCGGCGCGCTCGGCGTTTCCAACGCGACGCGGGTGGTGTTCTACGACCAGCACGGCCTGCGCTCCGCGGCCCGCGGCTGGTGGATGATGCGGCTGTTCGGGCATGAGCAGGCCGCGGTGCTGGATGGCGGCCTGCCGAAATGGCGGCGGGAGGGACGCCCGGTCGAGAGCGGCGATCCCCCTGCCCCCGCGCCGGCGACCTTCGTCCCGGACTTCCGCGCGGAGCGGGTCAAGGGCATCGGCGACATCAAGCGGATCGTGCGGCAGGGCGGCGGCGAGGCGCTGATCCTCGACGCACGGGCGCGCGGGCGCTTCGACGGGACGGCGCCGGAACCCCGCCCGGGGATGCCGAGCGGCCACATGCCCGGCGCGGCGAACCTGCCCGCCACGGATCTGCTCAACCCCGACCTCACCATGAAGGACCCGGCGACGCTGCGCGCGATGTTCGAGGCGGTCGGCGTCGAGGCGGAACGCCCCGTCGTGACCTCCTGCGGCACCGGCGTCACCGCCTGCGCCCTGGCGCTCGGCCTGGTCCGCGCGGGCTTCCCGGAGCCCGCCGTGTATGACGGCTCCTGGACCGAGTGGGCGAGCCGCCCCGAAACCCCGAAAGTGACGAAATAGATCTGATGCCCGACGACAGCGCCCGGACCGACCGGAGGCTCGCCGAGAGCGGCGGCCAAGGCTTCGCCACCCGCATGTCCCATGCCGGCCGCGCCGGCACGCACGTGCACGGCTTCGTCAACCCGCCCGTGCACCGCGGCTCCACCGTGCTGCATCCGAATTGCGAGGCGCGGCGGACCTTCCAGAAGGACCGCTTCAACCGGGTGATGACCTACGGCACCGCCGGCGGCCCCACCCACTACGCGCTCGAGGACGTGGTCGCCGAGATCGAGGGCGGCACGCGCTGCGTCATCGTCGGCACCGGGCTCGCGGCGATCTCCGTGCCGCTCATGGCCTACCTGAAGGCGGGCGACCACTGCCTGATGCCGGACTCGGTCTATGGCCCGGCGCGCGCCCTCGCCAACGGGCTGCTGAAGGGCTGGGGCGTCGAGACCACCTTCTACGACCCGCGGGTGGACGAGGCCGGAATGGCCGCGCTGATCCGCCCGAACACCAAGGTGGTCTACACGGAAAGCCCGGGCAGCCACACCTTCGAGATGCAGGACGTCCCGGCGATCGCGCGCGCGGCCCATGCGCGCGGCGCCAAGGTGCTGATGGACAACACCTGGGGCATCCACCACTTCCAGCCCTTCCGCCACGGCGTGGACGTCTCTATCCAGGCGCTGACCAAGTATGTCGGCGGGCATTCGGACGTGCTGCTCGGCGCCGTCACCGTCGCGAACGAGGAGGACTACCTCGCGGTGCGCGGCGCGGCG
>JADGHI010000565.1 GCA_019689515.1 Acetobacteraceae bacterium
GGGCGGGGACTGGGCCCTCCATATGCGCGTGCTTGCCCTGGGCGATCTCGCGATCATTCCGCGGCCGCTCGCCAACTGGCATCGCCGTCGCGAGATCGCGCCGGGCAGTTCGCCGCTGGCGAACGCGACCTCCGAGCCGGCCGCCTATCAGGCCTTCGAGGGCGAGTTGCACACGGGCCTGCTGCGTGCGGCGCTGGCCGAGGCCCCCTGGCTTGCCGGCCCGTTGCTGCTCGCCACCCGCACCGCCGCGCTGGCGGCGACGCGCGACATGGAGCTGCGCCGTGAGCTGCAGGCCGTGCGCGCGGCGCTCGGGGACGGGCTGGCCGACCGGCTGGCCGCCATCGAGGCGCGCCTCGCGGCGCTGGAGAAAGCGGTGGCCGCGGCATCGCCGGCGCCCTGTGCCCCGGCGGCACCAGGGGCGCTCGCCAGGGACCCCGGCGCGGACGGGGGCTGAACCGACAGCCTTCTTGCCCTTGGCCGCGAAGGGCGCATCTATGGGGTCCAGAACTCCGCTCTCCGACCCCAGGGGCAGACCCGCGCCATGGATGTGATCTTCGACCCGAACCGCCAGCCTGCCGCCCCCGGTGGCCCCGCCGCGCCTGGCGCCGGCCCGGACCCGGTCATGGAGGGCGACCAGAAGACCTTCATGCAGGACGTCGTCCACGCCAGCCGGCAGGTGCCGGTCCTGGTGGACTTCTGGGCGACCTGGTGCGGTCCCTGCAAGCAGCTCACGCCGGTGCTGGAGAAAGTGGTCCGCTCCGCCGGTGGCCGGGTGCGGCTGGTGAAGATCGACATCGACAAGAACCGCCAGCTTGTCGCGCAGCTTGCCCAGCTCGGCCTGCCCCTGCAGTCCGTGCCGACGGTGGCGGCCTTCTGGCAGGGCCAGATCGCCGACCTGTTCCAGGGCGCCCTGCCCGAGAGCGAGGTCCGGCGCTTCGTCGAGGGCCTGCTCAAGCTCGCCGGCGGCCAGATGCCGAGTGCCGACATCCTCGCCGAGGCCAAGGCCGCCGCGGAGCGGGGCGACCACCGCGCGGCGCTCGAACTGTTCGCCGCCCTCGCGCAGCAGGAGCCGGAGAACGCGGAGGCCATCGCCGGCCTCGCCCGCGCCCTGATGAACCTGGGCGAGGAGGAGCGCGCGCAGCAGGTGCTGGAGGGCGTGCCCGCCAAGCTGCGCGACCACGCCGAGATCGCCGGGGTGCGCAGCGCGCTCGAGCTCGCCGCCGAGGGGCGCAAGGCGCGCGGCAAGCTCGCCGAGCTGGAGCAGCGCATCGCCGCCGACTCGGACGACCATGCCGCGCGCATCGAGCTCGCGGTGGCGCTGAACGCGATGGGCGAGCGCGCCCGTGCCGCCGACGCGCTGCTCGAGGCGATCCGGCGCGACCGCTCCTGGAACGAGGAGGCGGCGCGCAAGCAGCTCCTGAAGTTCTTCGAGGCCTGGGGCTTCGACGACCCGACGACCCTTACGGCTCGGCGCAAGCTCTCCTCCCTCCTCTTCCGCTAGGGGGGAGGAAGCAGGGGCGGCGGCAATGCCGGCCTTCCACCCGAGCTTCGAAGCGCTCCCCTCGGAGATCCCGGTCTTCCCGCTGCCGGGGGCGCTGCTGCTGCCTGGGGGCCGGCTGCCGCTCAACATCTTCGAGCCGCGCTACCTCGCGATGGTGACGGACGCGCTCGGCGCCGGGCGGATGTTCGGCATGATCCAGCCACGGCCCGACGCGCCCGCCGGCCCCACCGGGCCGGCGCTCTGCCGCGTGGGCTGCCTCGGCCGGATCTCCTCCTTCGCCGAGACCGAGGACGGGCGCTTCCTCATCACCCTGACCGGCGTGATCCGCTACGACCTCGCCGGGGAGTTGCCGATGCGCCACGGCTATCGCCGGGTGCGGGCCGACTACACGCCCTGGCGCGCCGATCTCGATATCGAGGAGGGGCCGCCGCCTCCGGTGGACCGCGCCGCGCTGCTCGAGGCGCTGCGCGCCTATTTCCGCGCCCGCCGCATTGACGCGAACTGGGAGGCGATCGAGCGGACCGCGGACGCGACGCTGGTGACCACGCTCTGCATGGTCTGCCCCTTCGATCCGCGCGAGAAGCAGGCGCTGCTGGAGGCGCCGGACGCCTGCGAGCGCGCGCGCATGCTGATCGCGCTGCTGCGGATCGGCGCGCATGACCCCGCCCCTGCCTCCGCCGCCCCGCGCGGGCGGCCGAGCTGAGCCGGCGATGATGACGGACGGAACGAACGAGACGATGAGCGACGAATCAGGCAAGGCCGGTGGCAGCCCCGCCGGTGCGGCGAAGGGCGGCGCGGTGGACCCGAAGCTCCTGGAGATCCTGGTCTGCCCGGTCACCAAGGGCCCGCTGCGCTACGATCGCGAGCGCGGCGAGCTGATCAGCGAGCGCGCGGGCCTCGCCTACCCGATCCGCGACGGCATCCCGATCATGCTGCCCGACGAGGCGCGCAAGCTGGACTGATGCCTCCGTCGCCCGTACCGACCGAGATCCGCCTCAAGCGCGCGGAGAAGGTCCTCGAGGTCACGTTCGACGACGGCGCGCGCTTCACTTTCCCGGCGGAGTACCTGCGGGTCGAGAGCCCCTCCGCCGAGGTGCAGGGCCACGGGCCGGGGCAGAAGGTGATCGTCGCCGGGCGCCGGCATGTCGGCATCCTCGGCGTCGATCCGGTCGGCAACTACGCCGTGCGCATCCGCTTCGACGACCTGCACGACAGCGGCATCTACTCCTGGGCCTATCTCTACCGGCTCGGCGTGGAGCAGGCGGAGCGCTGGGCGCGGTACGAGGCGGAGCTCGCCGCCCGCGGCCTGTCGCGCGATCCGCCGGCGCGCAAGGCGTAGCGGCGGCGCGCTGACGCGCCGCCGTGTCGCTTACCGTCCGCGGAACACCGGCGGCCGCTTCTCGGCGAAGGCGCGCACCGCCTCCTTGTGGTCCTCGGTCTGCGC
>JADGHI010000566.1 GCA_019689515.1 Acetobacteraceae bacterium
CTCTACGGCCGCCGCCGTGGCCATCCGCTGCGCCCGCGCCAGCAGCGCCTGCTGGAGGAGACACTGCCGCGGCTGCGTCTCTCCTCAGAAGCCGCAGCCACCGATCCGCGCGGGGCCTTCGCCGCGCCGGTGGAGGCGGTCTGGCTCGAGGTCGGCTTCGGCGGCGGCGAGCACGCGCTGGCGCAGGTGGCCGCGCATCCGCGCATCGGCCTGATCGCGAGCGAGGTGTTCGAGAACGGGCTCTGCTCCTTGCTCTCGCGCCTCGTTCCGGAGGGCGGCGAGGCCACCGCGCCCGTGCCGCCCAATCTGCGGCTCTGGCCCGAGGACGCGCGGCGCCTGCTGGCGCTGCTGCCCGAGGGGTCGCTCGACCGGCTGTTCCTGCTCTTCCCCGATCCCTGGCCGAAGGCGCGCCATGCCAAGCGCCGCTTCGTCCACCCTGCCCTGCTGCCGGTGGTAGCGCGCGCATTGCGGCCCGGGGCCGACTGGCGCATCGCCACCGACGACCCCACCTATCAGGCCTGGGTTGAAGAGGTCTTCGCCGGCACCGACCGGTTCGAGAGGGTCCTTGTCGCCGATACGCGCCCCGAGGGCTGGCCGCCGACCCGCTACGAGGCCAAGGCGCTGCGCGAGGGGCGGCACCCGCGCTACTGGGTCTTCCGCCGGCGCTGAGCCGGACGGCCCTCGCCCGGCGCTCCGGAACCGCTTGCCGCCGCCCGCGCCCGCGCCTATATCTGGCGCGACAACACCATCCGAATCGCACGGGGGGTGGCCTTGAAAGGGGCCGCCTTTTTCGTTTTGGCAGCCGAACTCCCACGCCATGAGGGACTCGAGGCGCGCATCGCGGACATCGTCGCGCCCACCCTCGAACACATGGGCTACGAGCTTGTCCGCGTGCAGATCAGCGGCAAGGAGCGGCCGACCGTGCAGATCATGGCCGACCGCGCCGACGAGAAGCCCTTCCGGGTCGAGGACTGCGAGGCGATCAGTCACGCCCTCGGCGCGGTGCTGGACGTGGCCGACCCGTTCAGCGGCGAGTGGACGCTCGAGGTCTCCTCGGCCGGCATAGACCGGCCGCTGACCCGGGCGAAGGACTGGGAACGCTTCGCCGGCCATGTCGCGACGGTGGAGCTCACGGTGCCGATCGGAGGACGGCGCCGCTTCAAGGGCATCGCTCTCGGCGCCGACGCGGAAACGGCGCGGATGCGGCTCGAGGACGGGACGGAGGTAGCTCTGCCGCGGAGCAACATCCGCAAGGCGAAGCTGGTGCTGACGGACGAATTGATCGCCGCTACGGCGGCGGATGCGAAAAGGAACTGAGGACCATGGCCGTGGATGTCGCGATCGCGCGCCCCGAGCTGCTTCAGGTGGCGGAAGCCGTGGCGCGCGAGAAGATGATCGAGCGCGAGGAGGTGCTCGAGGCGATGGAGCAGGCCATCCAGAAGGCCGGCCGCGCCAAGTACGGGCACGAGAAGGACATCCGAGCCACCATCGACCGCCGCACCGGGGAGGTGAAGCTCTCCCGCTGGACCGAGGTGGTCGAGCAGGAGCCGGTCGAGAACGAGGCGACGCAGATCCCGCTGCGCATCGCGCAGCGGATCAAGCCCGGCATCAAGGTCGGCGAGTACATCGTGGACCCGCTGCCGCCGATCGACTTCGGCCGCATCGCCGCGCAGACCGCCAAGCAGGTGATCGTGCAGCGCGTGCGCGAGGTCGAGCGCCGGAAGCAGTACGAGGAGTACAAGGACCGCGTCGGCGAGATCGTCAACGGCATCGTCAAGCGGACCGAGTACGGCAACCTGATGGTGGACCTCGGCCGCGCCGAGGCACTGCTGCGGCGTGACGAGACCATCCCGCGCGAGTCCTTCCGCAACGGCGACCGCGTGCGCGCCTACATCTATGACGTGCGCGAGGAGCCGCGCGGGCCGCAGATCTTCCTCAGCCGCACCCATCCCGGCTTCCTCGCGAAGCTGTTCGCGCAGGAGGTGCCGGAGATCTACGACGGCATCATCGAGATCAAGGCGGTCGCCCGCGACCCCGGCAGCCGCGCCAAGATGGCGGTGGTCAGCCGCGATTCCTCGATCGACCCGGTCGGCGCCTGCGTCGGCATGCGCGGCTCGCGCGTGCAGGCCGTGGTGGCCGAGCTGCAGGGCGAGAAGATCGACATCATTCCCTGGTCGCCGGACCCCGCGACCTTCATCGTCAACGCCCTGGCCCCGGCCGAGGTGACCAAGGTGGTGCTGGACGACGAGGCCCGCCGCTGCGAGGTGGTGGTGCCGGACGACCAGCTCAGCCTCGCCATCGGCCGGCGCGGCCAGAACGTGCGCCTCGCCTCCCAGCTCACGCGCTGGGACATCGACATCCTGACCGAGGCCGAGGAGAGCGAGCGGAGGCAGGAGGAGTTCCGCCGCCGCAGCGCCCTCTTCGTCGAGGCGCTCGACGTGGACGACGTGATCGCCGGCCTGCTGGTGACCGAGGGCTTCGGCTCGATCGAGGAGATCGTCGCGGTAGACGACGAGGAACTGGCCGGCATCGAGGGCTTCGACGAGAACGTCGCGGCCGAGCTCAAGCGCCGCGCCATGGCCTATCTCGAGAAGCGCGACGCCGAGTACGACGCGCGGCGGCGCGAGCTCGGGGTCGAGGACGCGGTCGCGGAGATCGAGGGCCTGAGCCCGGCCATGCTGGTCGCGCTCGGCGAGAAGGGGGTGAAGACCCTCGACGACCTCGCCGACCTGGCGTCGGACGAACTGATCGAGATCCTCGGGTCCGACGAGATGGACGAGGAGACCGCCAACGCCATCATCATGGCCGCACGCCAGCACTGGTTCGACGGCGAGGATGGCGCCGCTGCCACCGCTCCGGTGGCGGACGGCGATGCGACCGAGGGGGAGGCAGGCCACGCGCAAGGCGCCTGACATCGCCTCCACCCCCCAGGCCGCCCCGGCGC
>JADGHI010000567.1 GCA_019689515.1 Acetobacteraceae bacterium
GGCAAGGGCCAGGGTGAGGAGGGTGAGACGGACTCGGCGGCGTCGCGGCATGGGGTGACTGTATGCCAGACGCCGCGCCCTTGTCCCCCGTCCGCCCGGTGATTAGCTTGCCCGCTCCGGACCGGAGGAGCGCCGACCATGTTCAAGGGATCGCTGGTGGCCCTGATCACCCCGATGCGCAGCGATGGGTCGGTGGACGAGAAAGCGTTCCAGGACCTCGTCGAGTGGCAGATCGCCGAGGGGACCGAGGGGTTGATCCCGGTCGGCACCACCGGCGAGAGCCCGACCCTGACCCATGCCGAGCACATGCGGGTGGTGGAGCTCTGCGTCGCGGCGGCGCGCGGGCGCGTCCCCGTGATCGCCGGCACCGGCTCCAACAGCACGCGCGAGGCGATCGAGCTGACCCGGCATGCGAAGGAGGTGGGGGCGGACGCGGCGCTGATCGTGACGCCCTACTACAACAAGCCGACGCAGGAGGGGCTCTACCTCCACTTCAAGGCGATCGCGGACGCCGTGGACCTGCCGATCATCATCTACAACATCCCCCCGCGCAGCGTGATCGACATGAGCGTCGAGACCATGGCGCGCCTCGCGAAGCACCGGAACATCGTCGGCGTGAAGGACGCGACGGCGAACCTCGCGCGCCCGCTGCACACGCGGCGGGCCTGCGGCGAGGACTTCATCCAGCTCTCGGGCGAGGACCATACCGCGGTCGCCTTCCTCGGCGCCGGCGGGCATGGCTGCATCAGCGTCACGGCCAATGTCGCGCCGCGGCTCTGCGCCGAGATGCACAAGGCCTGGCGCGATGGGCGCGTCAAGGAGGCGATCGCCATCCAGGACCGCCTGCTGCCGCTGCACGACGCGCTGTTCTGCGAGACCTCGCCGGGTCCGGTGAAGTACGCCGCCTCGCTGCTCGGCAGGAGCACGGAAACCTGCCGCCTGCCGCTCGCCCCGCTGGCCGAGCAGAACAAGGCGCGGGTGCGCGAGGCGATGGTGTCCGTCGGCCTGCTCAATTGATGGCTGAGGCGAAGAAGAAAGGGCTCATCAGCCACGGCGTCGTCGCGCAGAACCGCAAGGCGCGGCACGACTACAAGATCGGGGACACGGTCGAGGCCGGCCTCGCGCTGATCGGGCCGGAGGTGAAGAGCCTGCGGGCCGGCCGCGCGACGCTCTCCGAGGCCTGGGCGGGCGAGCGCGATGGCGAGATGTGGCTGTTCAACGCCTACATCCCCGAATGGCAGGCCGGCAGCTTCATGGCGAAGTTCGAGCCGCGCCGGCCGCGCAAGCTGCTGCTGCACAGGAAGCAGGTGCGCGCGCTGGCGGGCGCGGTGACGCGCGAGGGCGCGACGCTGGTGCCGCTGCAGATCCACTTCAACGAGCGCGGGCGGGCGAAGGTGCTGCTCGGGCTTGCGGAGGGGAAGAAGAAGCACGACAAGCGCGCGGCGATCGCGGCGCGCGACTGGCAGCGCGACAAGGCGCGGCTGATGCGGGAGAAGGGGTAGGGGCGCGAAGGCTGGGCTGCCCCACTGGCCACGCCACTACGTGCCGAGCGCGCGCCCGGCCGTTCGCCTTCGATTTCGCAATCGATACGCTGGTCCGACTCGGCGCCCACCCCCTATAAGGGTTCGCAGCAGAATTGTGCGAGCCTGCTGCCAGGAGGCGGACGGAGCCGAGACCGGGGGGCATGCTGAATCACGCTTACGAGCGGGCGCTGCTCGTTGCATGCGAGGATGTCGCCTTGGCGGACGGGCCGCTGTCGGAGCTGCCCTGGGCGGAGTTCTGGCTCAATCCGCGCATGCTGCGCGGCAGCGACTTCCTCATGCGGTGGTCGCAAGGCGTCTGGAGTGAGAAGCGGCTCATCGAGGCCGTCAACGCCACGGCGCAATTCTTCGCCCTTCCCTACGGCCCGAGCGGCGTCGCGCCGGAGGATCCAAGGGGCGTCGAACTCTACTTCGAGCGGTTGCAGGCGGCCGGCCTCGACGATCACAAGCGGCCCGATCTGCTCATCTTCCGGCGCGAGGACCAGCGCCTCGCCGAGCGGCTTGTCGCCGAACTGGGCGGCGAGGCGGAATTGCCCTTCACGCCCGATGAGGATGATCGCGTGCGGCGGCTGCTTGACCGCGCTGTCCTGGCCGTCGAGTGCGAGAACAGCCTTTGGCACGCGGCCAGGATGCCGGATTACGGCAAGCCGCTGAACGAGAAGCGCATCGCCAGGGGGCAGCCGGGCCTCGCCAAGGGGGCCGTGCTGCCGACGGTCATCCTCAAGGATGAGGACATGCCGCGCCTCGCTGCCTGGCAGCGGCGCGAGCGCATTCCGATCCATATCTGGCACGTGTTCTTCGATCGCGCCTACGGCATCGGGTTCGACAGGGCTCGCAAGCTGATCGCCGACGGCCTGATCGCACCGACAGTGCAGACCTTCCAGGCCCCGGGCGGGGCGATCACCCGGAAGAGCATCTTCAAGATTTACTATCACTACGCCTATGAGCTCGGCGTCTCGGTGACCGAGCCCGCGCTGAAGGCGCAGGCCATCACCGACAAGAATGGGCACGTCCTGCCCTACGTCACCTTCGACGGCGGCGAGCTGAAGCTGAGCAACGAGGCGGTGGCGATGCTGGCCCAGTTCCGGCACCGGGTGCCCGCATGATGGACGCCCCGGTCGTCCAGCCACTGCCCCAGGCCGGCGCGGCACGCGAGGCTCTGCGCGAGAAGGGCCAGTTCTGGACGCCCGACTGGGTGGCCGACGCGATGGTCGCGTGGGCGGCGCAGGAATCGGACCACATCTTCGACCCCGCCGTGGGCGCGGGAGCGTTCTTCCGCGCGGCCAAGCGGCTGGCTGCGCGGCGCCGTCGCCCCCTCGCCCTGCTCGGTCACGAGATCGATGCGGCCGAGCTGGCGACGGGCCTCGAATACGGGCTCACCTCCGAGGACCTCGGAAA
>JADGHI010000568.1 GCA_019689515.1 Acetobacteraceae bacterium
GCGCTACGCGCCGAGTGCCGCGCCATGGCCGCGCGGCGCATCCGGCTCCGCCTGCTGTTCACGGAGATCGCGCGTATCCACCGGCTGGAGGTGACGGAGGCCGAGCTTGCCGCCGCGGTCCGCCGCGAAGCGGCGCGTCATCCGGGCCGGGAGGCGGAGGTGCTCGCCTTCTACCGCAACCGCCCCGAAGCTGCCGACGAGCTGCGCGGTCCCGTCCTGGAGGAGAAGATCGTGGACCTTGTGCTGTCGCACGCGCGGATCACGGAGCATGAGGTGCCGCCGGAGGCGCTCATGGGGCCCCGCCTTTCCCCGCGCCTCTCGACCTGATGCCGGACGGTAGGCACACGATGCTGTCGCCCCTCGAGCACAACCGCCTCCTGACGACGGAGTGCCTGCGGGAGTATCGCAACCGCCGGGTGCTCTTCTTCCCCAACCCGGGGAATGCGGGCGACTCGCTCATCTGCCTCGGCACCATGCATCTGCTCGACCGGCTCGGCGTGCGTTGGGAACCGGTCGGCGCGCAGGGAAATGTGCAAGGGCAGACGGTACTGATCGGTGGAGGCGGCAACCTGGTGCCGCTCTACCGGGACACGCGCGTCGCGATGGAGCGGTTCGCGACGGCCGCCGCACGCCTGATCGTGCTGCCGCACACGATCCGCGGCAACGAGGACCTGCTCCGCTCCCTTGGCCCGACGGCGACGGTGTTCTGCCGCGACGTCGAGAGCTACGCACATGTGCTGCGCAACACCGCGCCCGGCGTCGAGGTGGTGCTGGCCCACGATATGGCCTTCCACGTCGAGGCCGACCGCTTCCTTCGCTCCCATCCCCAGGCCGATCGCTTCCGCGCGCGTTTCGCGGAGCGGCTGGGCGAGGCGGGGGTGGACCTCGCCTCCGACGCCGTGCGCCGGCGCGCGCGCTTCGGCCGCGGAGATGAAGAGAGCGCCGGCCATGTGGCGAACCCGCATCTGGACGTCTCCGCCGTCTTCGCCTTCGGCACCTGGCCGCACGCCGCGGAACTCTCGGCTTGGTGCCTGCTCGAGGCGTTGCGCATCGTGGAGTCCGTCGAGACGGACCGGCTGCACGTGGCGATCGGCTGCGCGCTGCTCGGGCGGGAGTGCACGTTGCACGACAACAGCTACGGAAAGAACAGGGTCGTTTACGACCACAGCCTGCGGCGGTTTCCGTCCGTCACTTTTGCGGATAAGACGCGAGCACAGCAGGGTGCCGGGCCGGGCAGCGCCGGATGATTGCATATTTCATACAAATTCACGGGAAGTTCGAGCACTTCGAGTGGCTGTTCTCGCTCCTGTACTCGGAGGAGAATTACTATTTCATCTCCGCAGATGCGGAGCCGGAGCAGGTCGAGCGTCTGCGCGCCTCCATTACCGCCGGGCGCAGCAACGTGGTCGTCGTCGAGTCCGCGCCCGTGGTCTGGGGTGGCATGTCGGTGGTGACCAGCATCCTGCGCGGCATCAGCCTTGCGCTGGAGCAGCCGGGCTGGAGCCATTTCGTCAATCTCAGCGGCAGCGACGTGCCGCTCCGGAGCCAGGGGGAGATCCGAAACCACCTCCTCGCTTGGCAGGAACGACACTTCGACAGCTTCGTCGGCTATTTCGGCTCCCGCGCGCCTGACTGGAGCTGCGACCGCGACGAGGCAACCGCGGAGCTGCGGGAGGAGCTCGCCGCGTTCCCGGCGGTCGTCGCGGCGGGCGATCTTGCCGCGGCGTTACGGGACAATGACCGCTCGCCCGTGATGCGCTGGTACCGGCGCCCAGCCGTGTACGCGGAGGAGAACATCCTCGAGCGCCGGCTGCGCCTGCGCTGGTTGACCCCGCAGGAACTCACGGTCCGCCGCGCCCTGTTCGAGCGCCACCTGCGGTCGTACCGCGGTGGACGACAGTGGTTCGTGTTCTCCCGACCGCTCTGCGAGTGGATCGCGGACTCGGAGCGGACGGCGCTGCTGGCGGAATTGCTGCGCAATACGCTGATCCCCGACGAGGCCTTCTTCCAGACCCTGCTGGAATTCGCCCCGGCCGCGCTGAAGGCGCGGATTCACCCGAACAATCTGCGCTTCAGGAACGGCGACCCGATCCAGCTCACCGACGACGCCCTGCCCTTCGTCCGCGATTCCGACGCTCTGTTTGCTCGGAAGTTCACAATGTGGCGGTCCGAACGCATACGCGCCCTCTTCGCCGAGCGGGCTGCAGGGCTGAAGAGTGCCGCTGCGGCATGCGCGGGGGCACCGCCAGAGGAGCCATCGAAGGCCGGCACCGGCTGAGGCCGCCGGGATTCTGGCCCGCCAGAATGGCAGATCAGGCGGTTGCGGAGTCCCGGTCGCTATTCGCTCTTAACGTGATCCGCTACTCTCGAGGCGGCACGCCATGGCGGCGTCCTGCGGGATCCGGTCGATGAGTCAGCAAAATTCCACGGGATTGAGGCACTTCGCCCTGCTCTTCAGCGAGCGCGAGGGCAGTTCGGCGATGATCGACAGCCTCGGTCGCCACCCGCAGATCGTCGTGCCCTTCTTCGAGAGCCTCGACCACTACATCATCCGCGAAAAGGTGCCGGAAGCTCAGTGGCCTGCACTGCCGGCGGTGATCGGACGCGTGCTGCGCAGCGGGCGCTACGCCTCGAGCTACTTCGCCGAGGCCGGCGCCGAGCCGGATGAGGCGCCGACGAACCGCCACGTCGCCTTCAAGTGGCGCCCTTGGGGCGACGCTTCGCGCATCGGCCCCGTGCTCGCCCAGCACGGCGCGGGCGCCTACCTGCTGATGCGTCGCAGCATGCTGAACTGGTGCCTGAGCCTCTACTTCACCAACCACGTCGCGAAGCAGTTGACGGACATCGAGATCCACCGTCATCCGCAGTTTCAGATCACCTCCATGTCGGCGGAGGAGCGCGAGGCCTTCCTGCAGCGCCTTCGTTCGGAGGTCTTTTC
>JADGHI010000569.1 GCA_019689515.1 Acetobacteraceae bacterium
TCGTGGGCTCGGATATGTTTATAAGAGACCGGGGCGCCGCCGGGCGCGCCGAGATCGCGGCGCGCGGCGGCACCACGCTCGCGCTCCGCCGCCGCCTCGCCGCCGCGGCCTATGCGCGCACCGCGGCCTATGACGCGGCGATCGCCACCTGGTTCGCGGGCCAGGAAGGCGGCGGCGAGGAATTCCCGCCGCGCCTCGCCTTCGCCGGCACGCTGCGCCAGACCCTGCGCTACGGCGAAAACCCGCACCAGCGCGCCGCCTTCTATGCCGACGGCACGAACCGCCCCGGCATCGCGACGGCGGTGCAGGTGCAGGGCAAGGAGCTCTCCTACAACAACCTCAACGACACCGACGCGGCTTTCGAGTGCGTCGCCGAGTTCGAGCGGCCGGCGATCGTCATCGTCAAGCACGCCAACCCGTGCGGCGTGGCGGTAGCGGAGGACCTCGCCACCGCCTGGGACCTCGCGCTGCGCTGCGACCCCGTCTCCGCCTTCGGCGGCATCGTCGCGGCGAACCGGCCTCTCGACGCCGCGGCGGCGGAGCGCATTGCCGCGATCTTCACCGAGGTGGTCGTCGCCCCCGACGCCGACGAGGCCGCCAGGGCGGTGTTCGCGCGCAAGAAGAACCTGCGCCTGCTGCTGACCGGCGGCCTGCCCGACCCGGCCGCGCCGGGCATGACGTTCCGCAGCGTCGCCGGCGGGTTCCTCGCGCAGTCGCGCGACGCGGGGCGCGTGAGCGAGGCCGAGCTCAAGGTGGTGACGAAGCGTGCCCCGACCGCGGCCGAGATGGCCGACCTGCTCTTCGCCTTCCGCGTCTGCAAGCACGTCAAGTCCAACGCCATCGTCTATGCCAAGGGCGGCGCCACGGTCGGCATCGGCGCGGGGCAGATGAGCCGCGTCGATTCCGCGCGCATCGCCGCGTGGAAGAGCGAGGAGGCGGCGAAGGCCGCAGGCCTCGCGGAGCCGCTGACGCGGGGCTCCGTGGTCGCCTCCGACGCCTTCTTCCCCTTCGCGGACGGGCTGCTGGCCGCGGCCGCTGCGGGCGCGACGGCGGTGATCCAGCCCGGCGGCTCGATCCGCGACGCCGAGGTGATCGAGGCGGCGGACAAGGCGGGGCTCGCCATGGTGTTCACCGGAATGCGACATTTCCGGCACTGAGTGCGGGGGCGAATCGGGCTCCCCCCGCCGAGGGGGGACCTGATGCCCGACTGGTTGCTGCCTCTGCTGGTGCCGGCCGCCGCGGCGCTTGCCGCCGGACTGCTGGTCGCCGCATTCCTGCTTGCCGGCCGTCGGCGTGACGGCGTGCATGAGGCGCTGGCGATGCTCGCCGGCCGTCTGGAAGCGCTCGCCGCAACGCAGGAGCGTCTCGCCGCCACCACCGCGGAACGTCTGCGCGAACAGGAGCGCCTGATCGCCGACCGGCTGGACGAGGCGGCCGAGCGCACCCAGGCCCAGGCGGCGCGGATCCATGAGCGCCTCGCGGTGATCGACAGCGCGCGCGCCAACATCGAGGCGCTCGGCGCGCAGGTGGGGACGCTGGAGCGGATCCTCGGCAACAAGCAGGCGCGCGGGGCCTTCGGCGAAGTGCAGCTTCGCGAACTGGTCGAGGACCGCCTGCCGCCCGGCGGCTTCGCCTGGCAGCACGTGCTCTCCAACGGCACGCGCTGCGACTGCCTGATCCGCCTGCCCCACCCGCCGGGCCCCATCGTGGTGGACAGCAAATTCCCGCTCGAGGCCTGGAACGTGCTGCGCGCCGCCGCCGAGGCCGAGCGCCCCGTCGCGGCGCGCCGCTTCGCCGCCGATGTGCGCCGGCACGTGGACGCCATCGCGACGAAGTACATCCTGCCCGGCGAGACGGCGGAAGGCGCGCTGATGTTCGTGCCCAGCGAGGCGATCTGCGCCGCACTGCACGCCGAGCACCCCGCACTGGTCGCCGAGGCCGCGCGGCGCGGCGTCTGGATCGTCTCGCCCAATACGATGTGGGCGGTGCTGACCACGATGCGCGGCCTGATGCGCGACCTGCGCCTGAAGGCCGAGGCGCACCGCATCCGCATCGAGGTGGACCGGCTGATGGAGGAGCTCGGCCGGCTCGACCGTCGCGTGGCGGCCCTGCGCGGCCATTTCGCGCAGATGCAGCAGGACGTGGCGGAGATCGAGACGACCACCCGCAAGATCGCCCGGCGCGGCCAGGCGATCCAGCTCGTCGAGCTGCCCGAGGACGCACCGCCGTCGCCGGCGAGGGCGGCCGAATGAGCGCGCTCCAGATCCAATCCGCGCTCGGCCTCCTCGCCCTCGCCGCTCTCGCCTGGGCACTCGGCGGCTTCCGGCGCGGCGTGTCCTGGCGCGTCATCCTCGCCGGGCTCGGCCTGCAGATCCTTCTCGCCACGCTGATGCTGCACCTGGCGCCGTTCCGCGCCACCTTCGCCCTCGCGGGCTCCGCGGTGGAGGCGCTGCACCGCGCGACCCTCGCCGGCACCAGCCTCGTCTTCGGCTATCTCGGCGGCGCTCCCCTGCCCTTCGAGGAGGCGCGGCCGGGCGCGAGCTTCATCCTGTTCTTCCAGGGCCTGCCGCTGGTCCTCGTCGTCGGCGCTCTCTCGGCGGTGCTCTACCACTGGCGCGTGCTGCCGGTGGTCGTGTCCTGGATGGCGCGCGGGCTGCGCCGCGCCTTCGGCGTCGGCGGCGCCTGCGGCTTCTCCGTCGCGGCCAACGTCTTCCTCGGCATGGTCGAGGCGCCGCTGCTCATCCGCCCCTGGCTCGCGCGCCTCTCGCGCGCGGAGCTGTTCGCGGTGATGACCGCCGGCCTCGCCACCATCAGCGGCAACATGCTGGTCGTGTACGCGGCGCTGATCGCCCCGGTGGTGCCCGACGCCGCCGGCCAGCTCCTCACCGCCAGCCTGGTCTCCGCCCCGGCCGCGGTGCTCGCCGCCCTGCTGATGAT